>JAJXXA010000102.1 GCA_021781335.1 Actinomycetes bacterium | reverse complement strand
GACGCTCGCCGACGTGCCCGGTCGAGACCGAAGTTTCGAGACCGAACTGTGCTGGCGCGACTTCTACGCCGACGTGCTCTTTCATCACCCAGAGTCCACATCGCGGGTTCTACAACCAACGATGTCGAAGTTACGCGTTGATCGAGACGCTGTGGCCGTTGAGCGCTTTCAGACCTGGGCACGCGGTGAGACGGGGTATCCGCTCGTCGATGCGGGAATGCGTCAGTTGCTGAGTGAGGGATGGATGCACAATCGCGTACGCATGGTGACGGCGTCGTTTCTCGTCAAACACCTGCACCTCGATTGGCGTTGGGGCGCAAAGTGGTTCATGTGGCGTCTCATCGATGGTGACATCGCTTCCAATCAGCACGGCTGGCAGTGGACGGCGGGCACCGGCACCGATGCCGCTCCGTTCCATCGGATCTTCAATCCAACCCTGCAAGCTCAGCGCTTCGACCCCGCGGGTGTCTACGTCCGCCGTCATGTCCACGAACTCTCCACTCTCGATGCCCCCCAGTGTCTCCTACCCGGTGGCGGGGGCGGATTCCTCGGTGCGGGCGCCTATCCTTCGCCGATGGTGGACCTCGATAGAGAGCGACTCGAGGCACTGGCGCGATTCAAAGAGGCGCGTAGTGGCTAGGGTTCCTTCGTGAATCGACCCTTTGGCATCTACGTGCACGTGCCCTTTTGTGCGCACCGATGCGACTACTGCGCATTCGCGACCTACGCCGACCGAGACCATCTCATGGACGCATACGTCGATGCCGTTGTCCAAGAGATCGAGTGGGCCCGCGAGAAGGGACTCGCCACGGCCTCGTCAGTGTTCTTCGGCGGGGGCACCCCATCGAGGCTCGCCCCTGAGCAGTTGCTGCGGATCCTCGATGCGCTGCCTCGCGACGCGGACTGTGAAGTGACCGTTGAATGCAACCCTGAAGATGCGAACGTCGGGCGCCTTCGGGCCTACCGCGCGGGGGGCGTGACGCGCATGAGCTTTGGCGTGCAGTCCACCCAGCGGGCCGTGCTGGCTGACCTCGGTCGCCGACACGGCATCATGGCGCACGAGCAAGTGTCCAGGGCAGTGCACGAAGCGGGCTTTTCGACCTGGAACATGGACCTCATCGTCGGCTCACGGGCCGAGTCGCTCGAGGACGTGCGAGCGACGCTCGACGACCTTTTGGGACTCGAGTTCGCTCCGCCGCACATCAGTTGCTACGCGCTCACCCCCGAGCCAGCGACGCCCCTTGGTCAAGACCCCGCGCGCCACCCCGACGAAGACGCCACCGCCGATGCGTACGACCTCGTCGGTGCGACCTTGGAGGCGAACGGGTATGAATGGGAGGAGATCTCGAACTGGGCCAAACCCGGCCATGAATGTCGGCACAACCACGTCTATTGGGACCACGACGACTATCGCGGGTTCGGATCAGCGGCGCATTCCCACGAGCACGGACGAAGGTTCTGGAACGTGCGCACCCCCGATCGCTATATCGCAATGGTGCGCGCGGGCGAGTCACCCCTCGGAGGTGAGGAGGTCCTTGATGCGTCGACGCAAGCTTTTGAGCGTGACTCACTCGCCCTTCGCACTCGTCACGGGGTACCGGTCGAAGCGTTCGAGTCGCTCGATGAAATCGCCCATCTGGTGAAGGTCGCTGATGGCCAGGTCACACTCGCCACCCAGGGACGCCTCCTCGCCAATCAAGTGATTGTTCGCCTGAAGAGTTCGAACTAGTCCAGTAGCCTTGATGGATGGCATCAACCAGCGACACTGACCCGAACCTCCTCGAAAAGATCACCAACCTCGCGAAGCGCCGCGGGTTCATCTTCCAGTCGGCTGAAATCTACGGCGGGTTCCGCTCCACCTACGACTACGGCCCACTTGGCGTCAATATGCTGCGAAACGTCAAGCAGGCGTGGTGGCGCTCGATGGTCCAGATGCGCACCGACATCGTGGGCATTGACGCAGCGATCCTCGGTCCACCTGCGGTGTGGGCGGCCTCGGGGCATCTCGAGACCTTCACGGACCCCCTCGTGGACTGTCGTAAGTGCAAAGAGCGCTGGCGCGAGGACAAGATCAACGGCGTCTGCCCTAATTGCGGATCCACGGAGTTCACCGAGCCGCGGGCGTTCAATCTGATGTTCAAGACCCAAGCGGGTCCGGTCGAGGGCGAAGGCGCGACGGCGTACTTGCGACCTGAGACCGCCCAGGGGATGTTCACCAACTTCGCCAACGTGCTCTCAACCGTTCGAAAGAAGCCACCCTTCGGCATTGCCCAGATCGGAAAATCGTTCCGCAACGAGATCACTCCGCAGAATTTCGTCTTTCGCACTCGAGAGTTCGAACAGATGGAGATGGAGTATTTCGTACCGCCGAGCGAGGCGCCCGAGTGGTACAAGTACTGGATCAAGGCCCGTTATGACTGGTACGTCGATCTGGGAATTCCGACCGAGCTGCTTCGTCTGCACGAGCACGCCAAAGAGGACCTCTCGCACTATTCGAAGGGCACAACTGACGTCGAGTTCGCCTACCCCTGGGGTTGGGACGAACTCGAAGGCATTGCGAATCGGGGCGACTACGACCTCACCCAGCACTCGAACGCGTCGGGTGTCAAACTCGAGTACTTCGATCAAGCGGCCAATGAGCGCTACACGCCCTACGTGATCGAACCGGCGGCGGGCGCGACACGAGCGATGATGGCCTTTTTGCTCGCTGCGTATCACGAGGACGAGGTGGAGGGCGAACTTCGCACGGTGTTGCGTCTCGACTGGCGACTGGCGCCCTACCAAGTGGCGGTGCTGCCACTCTCGAAAAAGCCTGAACTCGAGGCGACGTCGAGAGACGTCCTCGCGCGGCTACAGCCATACTTCACGTGCGACTACGACGTGACCCAGTCCATCGGGCGCCGGTACCGACGTCAAGATGAAGTCGGTACGCCGTACTGCATCACCATTGACTTCGACACGCTCGAGGACCAGAGCGTGACCGTGCGCGAGCGTGACTCCACCGCCCAGACGCGAGTGAGGATCGATGACTTGTTGGCAGAACTTCGCACTCGAACCGGCCAGGTGTGACCAAGACCTTGTGACGCCCGTCGTGAGGTGACGAAGGTTGCGCTGGAGTGCGCTCGCTAGGAGCGCGCGTGTGTGTCACTCGATGCCGGCTCTCGCCAGATGAGCGAAGGTACGGTGAGCAGAACGCCAAGAAGTATCCCGAGTCCCGTCACGCCGGGCCACGAGAAGTGCGAATACGCGAAACCGGCGGCGAAGGACCCAAGCGCTCCGCCAGTGAAGTAGCACATCATGTAGACCCCGTTAGTCCGACTGCGCATCTCAGGGGCGATCTTGTAGATGACGGCCTGGTTCGTGATCTGGATTCCTTGGATGCCAATGTCGAGGACAACGATGCCGATCCCGAGGATCCAGATGTCGTGGCGCCCGATAAGCAAGATGACGTAAGCCACGGTGATCACAATCGAAGCGATGGTGGTAGTCCGCTGACTTCGATTCTTGTCGGCCTGGTGTCCCGCGGCGTTCGCAGCGAACACGCCCGCGATGCCGAGCAGGGCGAAAAGTCCGATGCGGCCGCTCGAGTAGTGGAACGGCGCCCCCGACAGCTGAAAGGCGAGTGTGGTCCATAGTGCGCTGAAGGCGGCGAAATTGACGCCCCCTAACCACGCCCGTCTACGGAGTTCGCGGTAGGTGACGAGCAGCGTGAACGAGCTCACTACCAATTCCCGGTACGCAACGTGGGTCCTCGGCTCTTCAACGGGTAGTACCACTTGAAGCACCAGGGTCATGATCGCGAGCAGGATCGCCGCGCTTACGTAGACGCCGCGCCAACCCACCGCCTCGGCGAGGGCGCCCGAGAGGGCTCTCGAGAGGAGTGCGCCAGTCAAGAGTCCCGTCATGAGTCGACCGATCACTCGACCGCGCTCGCCCTCAACCGCGAGGTCCGCGGCGAAGGGGATAATGACCTGACCACCCACTGAGCAGAGTCCAACGACGACGTTGATCAAGGCGAACAGGACAAAGGACCGTACGAGGCTCCCGAGCAGCATCGTGATCGACGCCAGTGCGAAGATCGCCACGATGAGCCGTCGCCGAGGGAGGATGTCGCCGAGTGGCACCACGAACATGAGTCCGGCGGCGTAGCTCGCCTGGATCAACGTGATGAGTGACGACGTCGCCAAGGTGCTGATGGCGAACTCCTGGCGAACCTGATGAAGGAGTGGTTGGAGGTAGTAGAGGTTCGCAACGACGATGCCAATGGCCACCGCCATGACGAATGTCAATGAACGTGTGAGGGGGCGAGGATGCACGCTTCGACGTACGCGTTCAGCTCGCGCTGGACGGTAAAGAGTAGGTGACCTGAGCCTTGGCGACTAGTTCTTCGTGACCGAGTGAGAACAGTGACACGTCGACGACCGCAAGTTTGCGTCCGAGTTTTAAGAGGGTGGCTCGCGCCATGAGGTCGGTCACGTCGGGCTTTCGAAGAAAGTCGATGTGCAGGCTGGTCGTGACGGCAAGGAGTACCGGTCCGACCTGGGCCAGGATCGCCATCCACGCGGAGGTGTCGGCGAGCATCATCATCGTGGGACCCGACAAGGTCCCACCGGGTCGCCCGTGACGGTCGGTCACGGGTTGGCGAACGAGGACGGTGTCACCTAGGACTTGTTCGACGTGGGGCACGTCATTACCGGGGAACGCCGCTTCGAGGATGGCCTGAAGTTCCTCGACGCTCAGAGTTGACATCGGCGCTACGCCACCCGGCGGTAGCGCGCCGTCGAGAGGGGGGCCAGGACGATGATCGCGCCAAGCGCCCACGCCAGCGCTATCCAGGTGGAGTGGCCGTGAGGCGTGCCGAGCATCAGACCTCGCACGGCCTCGGCGGTTTGGCTCACCGGTTGGTTGTTGGCGAAGCCCTGGAGCCAGCCCGGCATCTTGTAGACGGGCACGAAGATCGAAGAAGCGAAGGTGAGCGGGAATATGAGCGGGAAGGTCATGGCTTGGGCCGTCTCGGAGTTCGGTGCCGACAGACCAATGTAGGCAAAGCCCCAAGAGAGGCAGTACGCGAAGACCAACATGAGAAGACACGCTTGAAGGTACGAACCAATGCCACCGTGCGGGCGAAACCCGACGGCGAGTCCAACCAGTGTGATCAGTACCAGCACCATGACATTGCGCGCGAGGTCTGAGACCGTGCGACCGGCCAACACGGCGATGCGCGCCATCGGCAGTGCGCGAAAGCGCTCGATGAGTCCGCGCTGAAGGTCCTCGGCTAGTCCGATCGCCGTACCGATGCCTCCAAAGATCGTGGTCTGCACCAAAATTCCCGGAATCAGGAAATTGACGTACTGGCCGCCCGGTACTTGGATGACGCCGCCAAAGACGTAGCGAAACAGCAGCACGAACATTATGGGTTGGATCATTGAGAAGACCAACGCCGTGGGTATTCGAACGAGCGCGAGTAGTCCACGTCGCGCGATCGTCAAGATGTCACTGATGGCCCAGCGCAGCGAACTCTTCTGCGCTTGGACGGGAAGGGCGTGGGTGTGGTCGACGTTGCTCATGTTCGTGCCTTTCGCCGCCGCTTGGAGGTCGATGGTGTCGAAGGAACCGAGTCGTCATCCGTCTTGTGTCCGGTGAGGCTCAAGAAGACGTCATCGAGACTCGGCTCACGTAACACGAGGCCCGTCAGTTCGAGTCCTGCGCCGTCGATGCGTCGTAGCGCATCTGCCGCGGCGCTCGGACCTCGATCTACGGTGATCTCCACGATGGTGCCCTCGATGTTCGCGGGCTTGGTCGAGAGTTCAGCGAGCAATTGTGATCCACGCTCGGCGTCCGCCGTTGAGGTGAAACTGACCGAGAGGACTGTATTGCCGAGTCGGGTCTTCAATTCCTGGCTGGTGCCCTGGGCGATGATCGAGCCGTGATCGAGCACGACCAGTTGCTTCGCGAGTCGATCGGCCTCTTCGAGATATTGGGTCGTCAGGAGCACGGTCGTTCCGCCTTCGACGAGACCTTCGATGATACCCCAGAGGTCTTGACGACTCTGGGGGTCGAGGCCGGTCGTTGGTTCGTCCAGAAAGAGGACCGGCGGATTAGCCACGAGTGCCGCGGCGAGGTCGAGCCGACGACGCATGCCCCCCGAATATGTCTTTGCCGTGCGATTCCCTGCGTCGCCCAATCCGAACTGTTCGAGTAATTCAGTTGATCGTCGCTTGACGAATGAATTCTCCAAGTGATTGAGCTTTCCAATCATGCGTAGATTCTCGGATCCCGTGAGATTTTCATCGACGGTGGCGAACTGGCCGGCCAAGCCAATGCTGCGACGCACCTCATCAGGCTGTTTGACGACGTCGTAGCCGTTCACACTGGCCGAACCAGAACTTGGCGCAAGAATCGTCGACAAGATTCTCACCATGGTGGTTTTGCCCGAACCGTTGGGCCCAAGTAGCCCGAAGACCTCGCCTCGGGCTACGTGAAGGGTCACGTCCTCAAGCGCGTGGACCTCGCCGTCCTGGAACGTTCGATAGATATTGAGCGCCTCCACGGCGAAGTCGGACACGACGGCCAGTCTAGGGAGTCTTCGCCGCGGTGACCCTTACACGCGAGAGAACGGGTACCTTCTGTGCATGGCTATTTCGGACAGTGAGATTGCACAGGTCCGTGCGGCGACCGACATTGTGGCACTCATTGGTGAGTATGTGGCGCTCAAGAAATCGGGCCGACGTTGGAGTGGTTTGTGTCCTTTTCACGGCGAGAAGACACCGTCGTTCTCGGTGAACGCCGAAGAGGGTCGTTATTACTGTTTCGGGTGCCGTGCGTCGGGCGACCAGATCACGTTCGTGCGCGAGATGCAGCACCTGGATTTTGTTGACGCCGTGCGCCTGCTGGCCGAGCGTGCCGGGATAGAACTGCACGAAGACACGAACGCTGGTCCTGCGCGCAAGGAACGTCAGGAGTTCTTGGCGGCGATGGACAAGGCTGTTTCGTGGTACCACGATCGATTGCTCAATGCCCCTGACGCGCGACCCGCTCGCGACTACCTACGCTCGAGGGGTATCAGTGGCGAGGTGGCTCGACAGTTCAAGCTCGGCTGGGCGCCCGACGAATGGGATGCGCTCACGAGTGCACTCAAGCTCACCGAGAAGACTCTCATCGGCACCGGTCTTGGATTTGTGAACAGCCGAGACCGCCGCCAAGACGCGCTGCGTGCTCGATTGATCTTTCCTATCTTCGATCCTTCGGGCAAGGCCATCGCGGTGGGGGGTCGCATTTTGCCGAGTGATCCGGCGCGAGCCCCGCGACCAGACGGGCGCGTCGAAGCGAAATACAAGAACAGTCCCGAGACACCCATCTATTCGAAACGTCGAACGCTCTACGCGCTGAACTGGGCGAAGGATGACATCATCAAATCGGGTGAGATAATTGTCTGCGAAGGCTACACGGACGTTATTGCGTTCTTCACTGCAGGCATGCCGCGAGCCGTGGCGACCTGTGGCACGGCACTCGGCGAGGAACACTTTCGTACAATGCGAAATTTCGCGAAACGAATTGTGCTCGCGTACGACGCCGACCAGGCTGGTCAAAGTGCTGCGGCATCGGTATATCAATGGGAGCGACAGCACGAGGTGGACGTCGCGGTGGCGAAGTTGCCCAAGGGAAGTGATCCGGCCGAACTCGCGCAGCGCGACCCCGAGGCCCTGCGCCACGCCGTTGCCACCGCAGTGCCGTTTCTCCAGTTTCGTCTGGAGCGAGTTCTCGAAGCGGCCAACCTTGCGACGGTGGAAGGGCGTGCGCGTGCGGCTGAGGTCGCGATGCAGGTGCTGGCCGAGCACCCCAGTGAACTTGTGCGCGATCAATACCTCATGCAGGTGGCCGATCAACTTCGATTGGATCCGGTGACGTTACGACCGAAGGTGCTCGAGATGTCACGCGCGCCGCAGCGACGTGAGGTCCCCAATGAACCGGTGCCCGATTCGCGTCGCACGATTCCTCGCCCGTCGTCGAAACTGCGCCCTGGACTCGAGGCCCTTCGCCTCTGGTTGCATTACAGCCCAGAGGTTCGAACGCGATTCATCGCTCAGTACTTCGTGAACGATACGGAGCGTGAGATCTTCGACGCACTCTCAAGTGGCTCTCCAGTCTCTGAGGTGATCGACACACTAGGGCGGCGTGGCCAAGAAGAAGCCGCGCACGTACTCAGTCAATTGGTCGTGGACGAGCTGGACCGCGACTACACCAGCGAAGACATCACCGCGGTGGTGTCGCAATTACTTCGACGCGCTGTGCACCAGGAACTCAAGAACGTCGAGCGAGAAATGCGCGACGGTGTCTTGAGCCCTGAAACGGTCATGGCGACGATAGTGGATGTGCGAGAGCGACTCGATCTGTTGGAGACTGTGCACGGCGAGGTCGCCGAGAGGGACTTACGAGCGTGGCTGTTGGAGCGATATTCAAGCGGTGACAAGTGAGGAGTACGAAGCACGGAATCATCGGAGGGCTTCGAATGCTGGCGCCGCTCAGCGTGGAAGACGAGCGGAGCCTCTATCCGGTGATTCAGCGCGGTCGAGCTGCGGCTGCAAGATTGGCCAATGGTGACGCGGGGCAAGCGGCTGAGAAGCGGGTGCTCTTGCGTCAACGACACGAAGGGCAAGAGGCCGAATCGCTGCTGTTGCGAGCGACCTGCGGATTGGTGCGAACACGGGTGCTCGAACGCGGGTACCGCTTTGGGAACGAGGAGTTGGAGGCGGCGGGCGTCGAAGGACTCGTCAACGCCCTTCGAAGATTCGACCCAAATCGGGGTACGAGATTCTCCACCTACGCGAACTACTGGATCATGAAGCTGGTTAATCAGGCGATCCAACAACAAGTCGGACTGAGCGACACCGAGATGCGCCTGGTCTTGAAACTTCAGAAGTTGGAACGCAGCAATCCTGCAAAAAAGGTGACCAGGCGCGAAGTCGCCCAAGCGCTGGGCGTTTCTCAATCGAAAGCGAACGAGGTCATGCAAATGAGTCGAGAGATCGCCTCACGCAGATTCGAGTCCACCGATTTCAGCGAAGTTGCCGCAGCGTCTTCCGCTACCGACCTCGCCGATGCACCGCCCTGGGTCATTGAAGAGTTGCGTCGGGTGTGCGGCGATGACTTTGACTCCTTTTGGCAGTTCACGTTTCGAACGATGTCGCTCGAGGAGATTGCCACTTCGCATGGAATCTCGCGCCAAGGTATGTCCAAGCGCATTGAGCGGTGCAGGAAAGCCGTGCGCGAAAGCCCCGAAGCAACACGCCTCCAGGCCTGGCTCGACCTTCAATAGCAATGTCGAACGGGTGCTAATGTTGCTTTGCCCTCGGGTGCATTCCCAGATAGCTCAATTGGCAGAGCAAGCGACTGTTAATCGCTAGGTTGCAGGTTCGAGTCCTGCTCTGGGAGCTGAATCGTCATTGCATCTTGATTCCTCAGTCTGGCGACACCGGTTCGCTCAACACTCACGTGTTCTGTGCCCCTGCTACCTTGATTGAGTTGAACGGGAATGTGACCGTTCAACTGCGTGGTGAACAGCGAAGGGCCGTAGCTCAGTGGTTAGAGCAGGGGACTCATAATCCCTCGGTCGTGGGTTCGATCCCCACCGGCCCTACCGAGAGTCAGTTTCCGTAGTGGAAGCGGGCCTGCAGTACCACGACGTCATCGCCGTCGACGAGGTACACCAGGCGATGCTCCTCGTCGATTCGTCGAGACCAACAGCCCGCTAATACGTGTCGGAGTTGTTCGGGCTTACCAATGCCTTCGAACGGGTTTCGCACCGTATCCTCGAGAAGACGATTGAGGCGTTTGAGGGTCGGCTTGTCATTTGTTTGCCAATACAGGTAGTCCTCCCAGCCAAGGGGGGTAAAGACCAATCGCACTAGGAGAGCTTGTGAATACTGCGTTCACCCGCTTGTGCTTGCGCCAGGCTCTTGAGGAGTCGACGGGCGTTGGCTGGAGATCGTAGAAGCATGGCCGTTTCATTGAGCGCATCGAAGTCGGCGCGCGACATCAGCACTGCGTCTCCTCTCTTTGAAGTGATCTCGATTGGTTCACGGTCTTCGTTCACGCGTTCAATGAGCGGGAAGAGGTTCTTTCGAGCCTCGCTCGCGGTAATGGACATGGGGTTTCGTTCCTTTGAAAAGTAGTACCACTTATGGTACCAGAATTAATCTCGAATTTCGAATGAGATTTGACCCTCATGGGCGATGGAACTGTCAAGTTTGCTACTCCTTTGCTACTCCGATGTCGGAGCGTGGTGGACGGCTCCGGTAATCAGTGGATTCTTGTGAAGGCAGAAACGGACTGAATGGACGCAAAAGACGTATTCAACTGAAGGCGTACATCTCATAATCCCTCGGTCGTGGGTTCGATCCCCACCGGCCCTACCGAGAGTCAGTTTCCGTAGTGGAGTTGTCGACACAAATTGAAAGTCAAATTGAATCTCTGTGAACTCGCTGATTCGAGAACTCGGTCTGGTGGCTCGAAACAAGAACTCTCGACTCGTGAGCGAAATCGGCGGGACAACGTCGGAGGGGCTAGCTGTCGTGTTCCCTCGTGCGTCGATGGTCTGTAGTTTTAGACAATGGCGTTCGGGGTGGGGTTCGAGGAGTTGGGCGGTTACCCGTTTGAAGTTCGTTATAGCCGAGGTTCATTGACCCGCGCGCGTGCGGCAGCCGACGTAGCCGCCGATGCGTATGTGTACTTCAGTGGCCTCTTTTCGAGGATCGAGCCCGACATCGCCGTCATCGTCGCCGATTCGGCGCACTGGCAGAGCAGGCAGCCATACGGCCTTCCATTCTTCAATGATGACGAGGGGCAGATTCGTCCCGGCATCGTTGTAATGCCCGCGTCACGTGGCGACTTCTGGATTGACATGGCGCGCGAACTTCGCGAGGCGTCGCCGCACGATTTCGCCCGCTTGCTCGAAACGTACCCCGATGGTGCGGGTGGTGTGGATTTGCAGCCATTCTTTGACCTGATCACACTTCACGAGCTTGGTCACGCATTTGAGGTGCTCGGCGGTCTGCACCTGCCCAGGTTCTGGTTGGGGGAGATATTTGCCAATCTCTGCCTGCACACGTTCATCGCTGTGCAGCGTCCAGAAGATCTCGACAGACTTGAAACGCTCTCGGTCGTGGGCGCGCGCAGCACGAGACTCGCAGATCGAATGCACGCAAATGGGTACACCACGCTCGAACAGCTTGAAGCTCATTACACGGGTGGCGATCAACCGATGAGTCCGCTCAACTACGTCTGGTACCAGTATCGGTGGCAGCGTATTGCGGCAGCGATGTTCGACGCTGATGGCGAGGATGCGCTTGCGCGATTCTGGCAATGTTTCCACGAGAAGGATCGGTTGAGCAACGGTGTCGTCGCAGAGGAGTCATTGGTGTCACTTTTAGCAAGTGAAGTCAGTGCAGTGCTCGGCCACGAAGTCCAGTCCTGGTGAGGCGAACTAGCGCGCACTCGTTGGCGAGTACGTAGATGAGGTGCCGGCCCGACCAATCTGTGTGACGCCGCTTATGGTGAAGTGCAACCGACGGCCGCGGCATACGCGGCGAATGGCAATTTGTAGAGTCGTACCGCAGCCGGGTTGCTACGTAACAGACTGAAACGCCATCGACCACCGTCGTAATGCCAGTAGTCCTTGAATTGCACGCCGCTAATCGCGTAACGCACCACCCAATAACCCTGTCCAACGGGACTTGCACCCTCCACCGTGGCGGGCCCAGGAGGCGTGGGGCATTCAATGTGGCGACGTATATAACTGGCACGCGAAATGATCGCACGGCTCGACGCGTCCCATTGGTCGTAGACCGCGGCGACGTTGTTCGATTCGTAGTCTCGGTTGAATTGCACCGCGATCTCGAGCAGGGTCGTCAGATTCTTTCGCTGCGCGCCGTTACCCGATGAGTGTCTCGGTGTAGGCGTTGAGTACTCGACACGGCTGATCAACACGACCGCACTCATGGCGAGAAGTATGGCACCAGCGCTTATGATGCGACGTCCAAGCACGCCAGCAGAGTACACGACCCGGAGACGGCTGTTCTCGGCACTGCGCTGGGAATCATCGCACTTCTCACGCCGAAGTGGCCCGGGCGGGTGCTTCTCGACAGGCGATCTCGCTCGGTGACTGTTGACGTACTTGCGAATCAACCTACATATCTCTTCAAACCTCGCTATGCACCAATGCCATTCAGTTCCGAGATGTCCGACTCCGAGAGTGTGAGTCTCGCCCCTTCAACATTCTCGCGCAGGTGCGCAACCGAAGACGTGCCGGGGATCAACAAGATGTTGGGGGAGCGTTGCAGTAGCCACGCAAGCGCGACGGCCATTGGTGATGCGTCAAGGCGGTCTGCGATTGAATTCAGGGTTTCTGATTGCAGCGGCGTGAATCCGCCCAGCGGGAAGTACGGAACGTAGGCAATGCCTTGCAGCGCCAGTTCGTCGATCAGATCGTCGTCGCCGCGATTGGCGATGTTGTAGAAGTTCTGAACGCATACGACCGGAGCAATCGACTGGGCTTCAGCGATCTGTTCGCGTGAAACTGTGCTCACTCCCAGATGGCGAATGAGGCCCTCGTCACGCAATCGAGCAAGTTCGCCGAATTGTTCGGCGATAGATCCTGGCTCCGCGCTCGACAAGCCCCCGACTCTCAAGTTGACGACAT
This sequence comes from Actinomycetes bacterium, assembly GCA_021781335.1. GTDB lineage: Bacteria > Actinomycetota > Acidimicrobiia > Acidimicrobiales > RAAP-2 > RAAP-2. The sequence goes on along the minus strand of JAJXXA010000102.1, from coordinate 3,893 downwards.
CGAGGGTTTCAAGCCCGAGGCGCTTCAAGTTGTCATACACCGCCTGACGCAACTCTTCTGGCGAGCGGGCGTGGGGCCAACCTCCTTGTTCATCTCGTCGGGCGCCGACTTTGGTGACGATACGAAGATTCTCCGGATATGGATGTAGCGCCTCCCTGATCAGTTCGTTGGTGACATACGGGCCGTAGAAATCACTTGTGTCGATATGGGTGATGCCGAGGGCAACCACCTCTCGTAGCACCTCGAGTGCCGCGTCGCGATCGGCGGGAGGGCCGAAGACCCCGGGGCCTGCCAGCTGCATCGCACCGTATCCAACGCGCGTGACGTGCAGGTCCGGGGCCAACGGATACATCCCGCCGGGTAGTTTCGTTGATGTCATGAGTATCTCTTTCTGGACTTGACTCTTTCGTTGGCGACCGTTCGTAAAGGTGCCGACAAAGGCCGTGGACGGCCTCTGTCATTGGGAGTTGCTGAGCGCTTCTTCATCTTATGAGTACGCGCGAGTGCATCACGCAGCGCGCCAACTAATCGCACGTGCGACTCCCAGTGACGATGTGCCTTGAGAAGCGGCGCTGAATCAAAATGGCGTTGGCAGCCAACTCCCAGGAAACTCCAAAATGCCTCCGGTTCGTTGAAGATAAAATTCTCGTAGCGGAGAGGGGGTGGAGAACAGCACTTCTTTATTCGACATTCGCCAGAAGATACACGCGTTCGTCGTCGTTCAATTCTTGAGCGTCGTGGTTCGTCGTATGGCGCCGCTGTCAGGTACTCGAATCGAATACGCAGTGAGAGTTCGCGACAGGTGCGATCGTTGGCTGCGGTGATTCTTGTTTGGCGCAACGTACAGGCTCCTTCGTGTCTTCATGCTCGCTGATACGAGTTGGTAAGCGTGACACGCAGTGCTGACTAGTTGAGGTGCCGCACTTTTTCTCGTGGGGCGGCGCGAGGTCCGTGGCGGTCGGTCTAGGTGAAAGAATCTGCGGCTCTCGAGTTGCCCGATGTCCTCGGTCGTGGCGTCTTAAAGTGAGCAGAAATGGACGAACAGCACTCGCGGTGGGTCGAGAAGTCTGCTAGACGGGTGTTATGGGTGAGACCGACGTTCGCTTGCACGGCGTGCGGTCGAAGTTGAATGAAAGGAGCCGACATGCCCTTGTCTGATCATGAGCAAAGAATCCTCAACAGCCTCGAGGAGTCCCTCGAGAATGATCCTCACTTCGTGGGCACGGTTGAGGCTCTCAAATCATCAGCGCGAAGCCGACAGACGAGAATCGTAAGCGTGATCGTCTTCCTTATCGGCACTGCTGTAATGGTCGCCTTCTTCACACAGTCGGTCATGGCCGGTATCATCGGCGTCGCACTGATGTTCGCCTCATCATTGGCCTTCACAGCAACGTTGGATCAACGACGAAGTACGTGGAGGCGCTGAGGAGCAACGACGTACACAGATCACCACGATGGTGAACGCTCAGTTCACTGTGAGTACGCCGAGAATGCTGTTCAGATGTACACGCTGTCTGGGATAGACCCTGCGTGCGTCGTCGGCTTTGTCACGGGCGACGAAGAGCGCATTGGTCCTGCGCTGATCATGTAGTTGAGTTTGACGCAACACGACGTACTTATCATGCACGTGTTTTGCTTGTGGCCGATGAGACCGCGTTGATGGAGGAGCATTGAACAAGAGGTTCCATGAGGTGCCGTACCAACGCCGCCAACTTCTGACCGCGAGCGCGGCAATCTTCGGGGGCCTGGCCCTGAATCCACGCGTGAGATTCATTGGCAGTGCGGGCGCCGCGACGATCGCCGAGGCTAAGAACACTGCCGCCGCCGGATCTGACATCGGCGCCATAGAGCATGTTGTCTTTCTCATGCAAGAGAACCGGTCATTTGATCACTACTTTGGCTCCTACAAGGGAGTGGCGGGTTTCGACGATCATCCTGTCGATTCATTGGGCCCATTCGCTCAACCGTTCGCAGCTAATACGACTCGCGCTCCGATCGGAGTGCAACTGCCGTTTCATCTCGACTCGCACTCGGGTAGAGGTGAATGTACCCACGACATCAATCACGACTGGAATGTCCAGCAAATATCTCGCGACAACGGTGCGATGGACGCCTTTGTCAGCACGCACACGAGAGCGAGCGTTGACGGATCGGTGAACGGCCTCTTGACCATGGGCTACTACGACCGATCAGACTTACCTTTCCATTACGCGCTGGCTGATGCCTTCACCGTGTGCGACCAATATCACTGCTCGGTACTCGGACCTACCCACCCCAATCGTCTGATGTCGATCTCTGGCACCATCGATCCTGGTGGTGCCCACGGTGGTCCCATACTCACCACGCAGTCTGCCGCCCATGCGTTGTTCAGCGTGAACTGGACTACTGTGCCGGAACTTTTGGAGGACGCGGGCGTGTCATGGAAGACCTACACGTCACCCGGCCAAGGCTTCTATCCGCCGAACCCCGATGCGGGCTTCGGTGACGCGATACTCGCGTACTTCGCGCAGTACAAGAACCCGAGGTCGCCGCTCTACAAGAAGGCGTTCCTGCCTAGCTTTCCAGGAGACTTCGCGCACGATGTTCGCACCGGTCGATTGCCTAGTGTGTCGTGGATCATTTCACCCGATGGCTACGATGAACATCCCCCGACACCACCAAACAATGGTGCGTGGTTTATCAATCGGGTGCTCGAAACCCTCGTTTCGAACAAGGCGGTGTGGGCAAAGACGGTGGTGTTCATCACGTACGACGAAAACGGCGGTTTCTTCGACCACGTCGCGCCGCCAGTGGCGCCGCCGGGAACTCGGGGCGAATACGTTTCGACCACGCCACTCCCGCCCAGTGCGGGCGGCATCGCTGGTCCCATCGGACTCGGGTATCGCGTGCCCATGCTCGTCGTGTCGCCGTTCAGCCGCGGGGGCTACGTTTCGTCAGAGGTCTTCGATCACACCTCGCAAATCCGTTTCCTCGAAGAACGATTCAACATACGCGCTTCGGAGATCTCTGCGTGGCGACGTTCTGCGGTAGGAGATTTGACCGGGACATTGCGGATCGGTTCAAGGAATCTCAGTCCGTTCCCTTTGCCGTCTACGAGATCGTTTCGCACCAGTGCACTCGGAGTGCAGGGGTGCACCCCGAGCGACCTCAATGAGACCAGGGTCAATCAGCCGCCGTACCCAATGGCGAGTGTCCAAACTATGCCGACTCAAGAGATCGGGACGCCCCGTCGGCTCTCACCGTGACGGGTGCGTAGCATTCGCACTGCGTAAGGTCCACCTGCTCAGGTCGACAGCGCGACGTCGACTTCGATGAAGACGGCGTTAGCGTGACTACATGGATGACACTGGTGGCCTGCTCGTCTTTGATGGTGGGTGCAGCGTCTGTTCGGTTCTGGCCCGCTGGATCGTGGATCAGTGGCCCACACGCAGCAGCGCTCGAGCGATTGCTTGGCAGGATCTAGGCGGCGATGAGCTCAACGAACTCGGACTTTCGTTACCAGAGGTGCAGCGTTCCGTGTGGTGGGTTGAGCGCGCTAATCGAAAAGAGGGCCCACGCGCCGTGGCGCGAGCGCTCATTGAAGCGCGTGGGTTTCTAGCCCTGCTTGGTGTGCTCATTCTTCTTCCTCCAATGTTGTGGGTGGCGCCCCACGTGTATCGGCTGGTTGCCAGATTTCGACATCGGCTCCCGGGCTCAACGCCCGCGTGCCGAGTGTGAGTGAGTGCGTCGCCGACCGATACTGGCACTGACGAGGAGTCGTTGCACTGACGTACCCAGCGAAGTCGCGTCAAGTTGAAGCGACTACCTTTGAGAGCGTGCGCGGACTCGGGACCATTATCAATATGGTCGCCATTGTCCTAGGTGCGACCCTCGGTTCAGTGGTGGGCAACCGT
>JAJXXA010000081.1 GCA_021781335.1 Actinomycetes bacterium | reverse complement strand
ACGAGGTGCCCGCGCACCTTCGCGACGCCCACTATGCGGGAGCGTCCACGCTCGGCTTTGGCATCGGGTACGCGTATCCCCACGACTATCCACACGCCTGGGTTCGCCAGGACTACCTCCCCGACGCGCTCGTTGGTTCAACGTTCTATGAGCCGGCGGAGAACGGTCGCGAACCCGACACCGTCACGAGATGGCGTTCGCGCACCGCCGACCCGGCTTCGACGCGCGAAGCGCCCCCGGTAGAGTAATCCCTGTGGAAGCCGCGCAACTTCGTTCAATTTTCCTTGAGTACTTCGCCACGAACGGTCATACGATCGTGCCATCGGCGAGCCTCATCCCTCACGACCCTTCGCTGCTGTTCACGGTGGCGGGTATGGTCCCCTTCAAGCCGTACTTCTTGGGCGAGGAAGTACCGCCCTTTGATCGCGCAGTAACCATTCAGAAGTGCTTTCGAGCGCCCGATATCGACATCATCGGCACGACGCAGCGCCACCTCACCTTCTTTGAGATGATGGGAAATTTTTCCTTCGGCGATTACTTCAAAGAAGGCGCGATCGAGTTCGCGTGGGGGCTGATCACCGAGGGTTTTGGCCTCGATCCGGAGCGGCTGTGGGTGACGGTGCACAACTCTGATGACGTCGCCGAAGAGTTGTGGCGTGATCTCATCGGCGTTCGACCCGAGCGGATCCAGCGCCTCGACGAGGACAATTTCTGGGATATGGGCGACACCGGTCCTTGTGGACCCTGCTCGGAGATCTTCTTTGACAAGGGTGCCCAGTTCGGTGCCGACGGAGGTCCCGCGTTCGGGGGCGATGACCGTTTCGTCGAGTTCTGGAATCTGGTCTTCATGCAGTACGAAAAGGGTCCTGGCGGATCGATGACCGAGTTGCCCCAGCAAAATATCGACACTGGTTCGGGATTTGAACGTGTGTTGTCGATTTTGAACGGCGTGGAATCCGTGTTCGCGACGGACTTGTTCACCCCGCTGCTGGAAACTGCGGCTCGCGCCTTGGATACGCCCTACGGGCGCGATGAGGCGACCGACGTGGCGATTCGTCGTATCGCCGACCACGGCAGAGCAATGACGATGCTGGTGGCCGATGGTGTGCTGCCGTCGAACGAGGGTCGTGGCTACGTACTTCGTCGCATCATTCGCCGGGCGATCTTGGCGGCGCGACGAGCGGGGTCTAACGCCGCGCTGAGCGGTGCGTTGGTGGACGCCACCATCGCCAAGATGGGTGACGCCTATCCAATCTTGAAGAAGGACCGCGAGTTGATCATCGAGATCCTCGAGCGGGAGGAGGCTGGTTTCGCTCGAACGCTGCGTACCGGCATGCTCCTTCTGGAAGAGGCTCGCGACGAAGTCACGGCGTCGGGTTCGACGGTCTTTCCTGGCGACGTCGCATTCAAATTGCACGACACCCACGGTTTTCCCATCGAACTCACCAATGAGATCGTCGCGGAGTCGGGGCTGGTCGTCGAGCGAAGCGCATTCGACGCGGCAATGAGTGAGCAGCGCGCCCGCGCCCGCGCCGGATCAAAGGCACTGCACCTCGCTGATGAGGCGCAGTATCGAGAGTTGGTGGAACGACACGGTGAGACCGAATTCGTGGGACGCGACGTGGCGCGCTACAGCGTTGAGACGACCGTGTTGGCCCTACTCGTGGGCGAGGACGGTACCAGTGAGTTATTCCTCGACTCGACGCCCTTCTACGCCGAATCTGGTGGTCAAGTTGGTGACGTGGGCTCGATCGTCACCGAGACCGGCCGCTTTGACGTCGTGGACACCCAGAACGTGGCGGGCGGGTTGTACGCGCATCGGGGTCGGGTGACTGGAGAGGTCCTCCCTGGTCAGGTGGCAATCGCGACCATTGACGCGCTTCGCCGAGAGGCCGTACGGCGAAATCACACCGCGACGCATCTGTTGCACGCAGGGCTTCGTACGGTGCTGGGTGAACACGTGCGCCAACAGGGCTCCTACGTGGGGCCGGACCGACTTCGTTTCGATTTCTCACACGCGAGTGGTCTCGTACCCGAAGAGACCGAGGCAATCCTCACCATGGTGAACGTCGACGTGATCGAGAACGACGACGTGACGACGATCCAGACCTCTAAGCAAGAGGCGGAGAAACTCGGCGCCGTGGCGTTCTTCGGCGACAAATACGGAGATCGGGTACGTGTCGTGCGAGCGGGTGCGCACAGTCTGGAATTCTGTGGTGGCACCCACGTCGAGCGCCTGGGCGATATTGGTCAGGTCCAGATCGTGAGTGAGGCGTCGATTGGTTCGAACACTCGTCGCATCGAGGCGGTGAGTGGCCTGGGCGCCTATCGCCGAAGTCAACAAATGGAGGGTGCGCTCGGCTCGGTGGCGACACTGCTGAAGGTTGCGAGCGACGACGTTGTGCCTGCGCTTGAGCGCCTCTTTGAGCGTCAACGTGAGATCGAGAAAGAAGTGTCGCAGCTGCGTCAAGCGCAGTTGTCGGCCTTCGCGGAACAGCTACACCAGCAAACAGACGGTGACGCCGTGATCGCGCGTGTTGACGGGTACGCGGGTGAGCAGTTGCGCACCCTCGCCCAAGACCTTCAACGTCGTGGACGACGGGTGGTGGTGCTCGTTGGTGTGAATGAGGACAAGGTCTCACTCGTCGTGGCGAGCGATGAGAGCCTGGACGCGCAGAGTGCGGTCAAGCAGTTGGCGGCCCTGGTGGGCGGAGGCGGTGGCGGATCCGCGCGCGTAGCGTTGGCCGGTGGTCGTGACGTCACTGCGGTTGACCAAGTGCTGCGCGCAGCAGCGTCGCTCTAAAGACCGTGTCTCGAATCCTTGGTGTCGATCCCGGAACCAAACGATGCGGCATTGCAATCAGTGACCGCGCCCGCACGATGGCGTTTCCACGTCCCGCACTTGGCGTGAACGAGGCGCTCGTCTCGGTACTTCGAGCGGTCATCGACGAAGAGGGGGTGGGGCTTGTTGTAGTGGGACGCCCCGTTGCCCTGTCGGGCAAGGAGACCTCGAGCACCGAGGTGGCAGACCGACTCTTCGCAGAGCTTCGTGAGGCCTTGGCGCCGTTGATGGTGGTTCAGTGTGACGAGCGGCTGTCGACGTTCCAAGCGCAACGCTCGCTCTCAGAAGCGGGTGTTAAGGCCAGGGACCAGCGAAGTCGCATCGACAGCGCGGCCGCGGTCGTCATCCTGCAAAACTATCTAGATGGCCTTCATGCTGACTAGACCGCTGGGCCGTGTCATTGCGGGCCTTATCGCCGTCATCGTCATTGGACTCGGTTGGTTCACGTTGCAGGTGTATCCCGTGGGCGGCTCGGGTAAGGAGGTGATCGTCACGGTGCATCCGGGCGATTCGATTGCGGTTATCGCGGGTGAACTGCACACCAAGGGCGTCATCAGTTCGCCGTTCGCCTTTCGCCTCGACGCGCTTATCTTTGGCACGCCCATTGTCCTACCGGGATCGTATGAGTTGCGACAAGGTTCTTCCTTCTCTCAAGTTCGTTCGATCCTGGGCGCACCGCCCAACGTGCGCGTCGTGGTCGTCAATCCGGGACTCACGCTGCACGAAGTCGCGGTCAACGTCGCCCAAGACACCGACAACGCGTTCGGTGTCACGTTCCTGGCCGACGCCACGGCCGCAGCGTCCGCGAGCGCGTATCACCCCAACGGGTCCCTCGAGGGTCTCATCGGACCCGGCCAGTACCTCATCTCTCCTAAAGAGACGCCCGCGCAACTCCTCGCCGCGATGCAACGTTCTTTTGTGAAAGAGGCGACCCGCGCCGGTCTCACGCCCACGACGGTCCTGAACGGACTGAACGCCTATCAACTCTTGACAGCGGCCTCGATCGTGGAAAAAGAGGGCTACTACGCCTCTAACATGCCAAAGGTCGCCCGAGTCATCTACAACCGTCTCGCGAAGGGCGCGGCGTTGCAGATGGACGCGACTGTCTTGTACTACTTCCAACAAGATGGCGGAACGGTGACGCACACGATGCTCCAGACCCCGACGCCGTACAACACGTACTTGAACGCCGGTCTGACGCCGACGCCGATCTGCACGGTGTCCTCTACGGCCCTCGACGCCGTCTTGCACGCCCCACCAGGCCCGTGGCTGTACTTCACTGTGGTTGA
>JAJXXA010000020.1 GCA_021781335.1 Actinomycetes bacterium | reverse complement strand
ACGTCGAAGCGGGTGACGCCGAGCAGTGCGTCGCGCACGATCAGCATCGACCACCATTCGCCGGTCACCTCGAGGCATTGGGCGATCGAGCAGTCCATCTGCGAGAAACTCTTTCGTTCCATGGCACCAGTGTAGTGAGTTGCATGACACTATTCACCCTGTTAGAGTGAATTTCATGAGACAACTCACCACCGAGCGTGACAGCGCATCGCAGGCGGCTGCGCGCTTACGACGTTGGGTGTTCCTCGTGACGTCACTCGGGGCCTTCATGGGGTCACTCGACCTTTCGATTGTGAACGTCGCCTTTCCCGCGCTCGAGCGCAGCTTCTCGCACGACACCACGGCCGCTCTGGCCTGGGTGATCACGGGCTACTCGATCACCTTTGGTGCATTGCTCGTGATCGCTGGGCGGACCGCCGATCGTCTCGGAAGTCGGCGGATCTTCAACATCGGTCTCGCGGTGTTCTGTGGTGGCTCGGCGTTGTGCGCGCTGGCGCCATCGGTGCCGCTGCTCGTGGCTGGTCGTGTGGTCCAAGGGGCCGGCGCCGCGGCGATGTTGCCCGCGTCGCTCAGTCTCTTGCTCGGCGCCTACCCGAGTGAGCGGCGCACGCACATCGTGTCGCTCTGGGCGGGCATTGGTGCACTGGCGGTCGCGACGGGACCGACCCTCGGCGCGACGCTTGTGAACGTCGGCGGATGGCGGTGGGTGTTCCTCGTCAATCTGCCCGTCGGGATGGGTGCGTACCTGATGGGTCGACGCGTGCTGGTCGAGAGCGAACGCAACGTGCGCCAGCACCGCCCCGACTACCTCGGCGCGGTGCTCATCCTCGGATCGCTCGCCGCACTGGTGCTTGCGATCAGTGAGGGGCCGGATTGGGGTTGGCTGAGCGCGCGGGTGTTGGTCGCCGCGGGGTTGTCACTGGGAGTGGGGGCGTGGTTCATCTATCGGTGCGCGCACCACCCCGAGCCCGTGTTGGACCTCAGTCTCTTTCGTGCTCGCACCTTCGGCGTCGCCAACGTCGCCACCCTCTTGTACGCAATGGGCTTTTTCGCGATGCTGCTCGGCAATATCTTGTTCCTCACGAGCGTGTGGCACTATTCGATCATCAAGGCGGGTCTCGCCGTGACGCCTGGTCCGTTGGTGGTGGCGAGCGTGGCGGGCCCGGCTGGTCGACTGGCGGGGAGGATCGGGTTTCGCCGCATCCTTCTCACGGGTTTTGCGACCTTCACGATCGGTCTCTTGCTGTTCGTTACTCGCGTGGGGCTGCACCCCGCGTTCGCGACACGCTGGCTCCCGGCCACACTGGTCGTCGGGCTCGGTATTGGTCTCACCTTCCCGGTGCTCGGTGCGACGGCGGTGTCGAGCCTGAAGGCCGAGCGCTACGCGGTTGGTAGTGCGGTCAATCAGACCGCACGTCAGGTCGGCGGCGCACTCGGCGTGGCGCTGTTGGTGGTCCTGCTCGGTGCACCGCACAGTCGTCTCGCGGCACTCTCGAATTTCGATCACGTGTGGCTGTTCTGTGCGGCGATGGCCGTCGCCTCGGGCGTCGCGAGCACGTTTCTCGCGGGTACGCGCCGCCTCGCCACCACCGGATAACGGGCGCCCGCGAGGCGGCACCGATGATCTGGTGTCGGGCTTCGACTTCTCCTAGGTTGGGTTCTATGGCGAGCGTGCGTGATACCAACATGTCCGGGCTCAGCACCGAAGAGGTCGAACAGCGAATTCTCGACGGTCAGGTCAACACCACGCCACCTTCAAATGGGCGCTCGCTCGCCCAGATCGCCCGGGCCAACGTCTTCACGCGCTTCAACGCCATCCTCGGGTCGCTCTTCGTCGTCGTCGCCATCGTCGGCCCCGTCCAGGACGGGCTTTTTGGCATCGTGCTCGTCGCCAACACCGCCATAGGTGTCGCCCAGGAACTGCGCGCCAAGGCGACCCTCGAGCGCCTCGCGATCTTGAGTGCACCGCGCGCGCACGTGCGCCGCCGCGACACCGAGGGCGCGACCGATATCGCGGTGAAGGACGTGGTGCTCGATGACGTGCTGGAGCTTCGCCCCGGTGACCAGGTGCCCATCGACGCCGTGGTCCTTCAGGCGGAGGGCCTCGAGATCGACGAATCGCTCTTGAGTGGCGAGCCTGACGCCGTCGCCAAGTCCCCGGGGGACCCGGTGTTGTCGGGGAGCTTCGTCGTCGCCGGTAGCGGCGTGGCGCGCGCCACCGCCGTCGGGGCTGACGCGTACGCGGTGCGCTTACAGGCCGAAGCGACACGCTTCAGCCTCTTGCACTCCCAGTTGCAAGCGGGCACCAACTCGTTGTTGAGGATGGTGACCTGGGTGATGATCCCGGTCGGGGTCGCGCTCGTCGCGAGTCAGTTGCTGCGTAGTCATCAGTCCTTCAGCGACGCCGTGCGCGCGTCGGTGGCGGGAGTGGGGGCCATGGTCCCCGAGGGCCTCGTGTTGTTGACGTCGATCGCGTTCGCGGTGGGGGCGATGCGCCTCGCGCGCGAGCGCGTCCTGGTCCAAGAGCTCGCCGCCATAGAAGGCCTGGCGCGCACCGACGTCCTTTGTATCGACAAGACCGGCACGCTCACGAGCGGGAGTTCGAGCTTCGAGTCACTCATCGTGGCGCCGGGCTTTGAGGAGGCGACGCTTCGAGAGGTCTTGAGCGCCGTCTGTGGCGCCGACCCGACACCGAACGCCACCGTGCAGGCCATCGGTGCCGCGCTCGACCCGCCCCCGCACTGGGGTGTTGAGAGTCGGGTCCCGTTCTCCTCGGCGAAGAAGTGGAGCGCCGTCAATTTCTCCGCGCACGGCTCGTGGGTGCTGGGCGCGGCGAGCATGATCGCGCCCGAGCTGGGAGAGCCACTCGCGAGCGAGCGCGCGCGCCATGAATCACTCGGTCACCGGGTGGTCTTACTCGCGCGCTGTGACGAGAGGGTTCGAGACGGTGAACCTCTCGTCGGGGTCGTTCCCGCGGGACTGGTCGTGCTCGGCGAGAAGCTGCGCGACGAGGCGGCGTCGACCATTTCGTACTTGAGCGCCCAGGGCGTGTTGGTGGTGGTCTTGTCGGGGGACGCGCCGGGCACGGTGGCGGCCATAGCGGCGAAGGTCGGCATCACGGCGATCGGAGCGCCGCGCGACGCCTCGGAGCTACACGGCGCTTCGGACGTAGCGCTCGCACTCGAGACGTCGAACATCTTTGGACGCGTGCGCCCCGACCAGAAGGTGGAGGCGGTGCGCGCGCTCCAGGCCCAGGGGCACGTCGTGGCGATGATCGGCGACGGTGTAAACGACGTGCAGGCGCTCAAGCAGGCGGACCTCGGCATCGCCATGGGGTCGGGCAGTCAGTCGAGTCGGTCGGTGGCGCGCATGGTGTTGCTCGACGACTCGTTCGCGGCGGTGCCCACGGTGCTCGGCGAAGGTCGCCGGGTCGTAGCGAACATCGAGCGCGTCGCCAACCTCTTCGTCACCAAGACCGTCTATGCGTCACTGCTCGCGATCGCCGTGGTGTTGCTCGCGGTGCCCTACCCGTTCTTCCCACGTCACCTCACCATCGTGAGCACGCTCACCATCGGTCTGCCCGGTTTCTTTCTCGCGTTGGCGAAGAGTGCGCCGAGGTCGACGCCGGGATTCGTCGAGAAGGTGCTCTCGTTTACGGTGCCCGTCGGGGTCATCACCGCTCTGGCGACCTTCGGGGTCTATGAGGTGGCGAGGTATTCACACGTCGCGAGCGATGAACAACACACGGTCGCGCTGCTCGAACTGTGCGCGCTGGGCTTTGCGGTGCTGATACTGGTGGCGAGACCGCTGACGAGGGCCCGACTCACCTTGGTGGTGGCGATGGCGGGGGTACTGGTCGCGGGGATGAGCGTGGGGTGGGTCCGGCGCGTCTTCGCCCTTTCGATGCCGAGCGTCGAGTTGATGATCGTCGCCGGTCTCGTCGCACTCGCGGCGATCGTCTTGATGCTGAGCGTTCTGGGCACCACGCTGTGGTGGTCGAGGTGGTGGGCGCGCAGAGTGCGCGCACCGCGACGCTGAAGGAGCCACCGTGGTCGCGTGGCGCCGCTCGCTACGCTGGTGAGGTGACGTTTGAGCGCATTGAACCCTCCGACATGGTGCTCGTGCGTCATGGCGAGAGC
>JAJXXA010000088.1 GCA_021781335.1 Actinomycetes bacterium | reverse complement strand
AGCGTCCGCTCAAGCCGTAGCGCCTCGTCGTCGGACTTGGGCGGAAAGAACTCGAACGAGTGCGTCGTACCCGCGCGCAACATCTCATCGATGCGCACGAAGCTAGTTCGCCCTTCCAAAGTCGTCCTCGATGCGCACGATGTCGTCCTCACCGAAGTACGTACCGTGCTGGACCTCAATGAGCACGACCGGCGTGGTGCCTCGGTTCTCGCAGCGATGTGCCTGGCCGAGCGCGATGTCGATACTGTCGCCCGGGTCGAGTTCGTGCTCGACCCCGTCGAGGATCACGGTGGCGTGTCCATTCACGACGAACCAGTGTTCGCCACGTTGGGCGTGCTTTTGATAGCTCAGCCGCTTGCCGGGCGCCACGATGATCCGCTTCACCTTGTGATCGAACATGTCGTCGTCGAGCACGGTGAAACTGCCCCACGGGCGTTCGTCGTACTCTCGACCCTTGTCGTCTGTCGTTGTCATCGCACCTTCTCCGCTGCCAATACGGCGTTGCGTAACAGCATTGCACGCGTCATCGGTCCAACGCCACCGATGCGCGGCGTGATCCAACGAGCCACGTCAGCCACCTCGTCGGCGACGTCACTCATCAGTCTCTTGCCCGACCAACTGGTGCCCGCGCCAACGACCGCGGCACCGGGCTTGATCATGTCGCCCGTGACGAGTCCCGCGACCCCGGCCGCCGCGACGACGACATCAGCTTGGCGCGTCAGGCTCGCCATGTCCTCGACGCCCGTGTGCACGACCGTGACCGCCGCGTTGCAGCCCGGTCGACGCATGGCGAGTAGCAGCGAGAGCGGGCGGCCAATGGTGAGCCCTCGCCCGATGATCACGACGTGCTTGCCCTCGACGGGTACGTGGTAGTCGCTCAGCAACTCAACGATGCCCGCGGGCGTGCACGGCAGTGGCCCCGGTGCCCCCATGACCAGGCGGCCGAGATTGGTGGGGTGCAGACCATCGACGTCCTTCGCGGGATCGACCCGTAGCAGTATCTGCTCTTCGTTGATGCCCGCGGGCAGCGGCAGTTGGACGAGGATCGAGTGCACCGTCGGGTCGGCGTTCAGTCGGTCGATCACGGCTTCGACGTCGCTCTGGGTGGCGCTCGCGGGCAGGTGCTCGTGCACCGAGGTGATGCCGATCTCCTCGCAGTCCGCGTGCTTCATCGCCACGTACTTGGCGCTCGGTCCGTCGTCGCCCACGAGCACGGTGCCCAGCCCCACCGGACGTCCGGCGGCGGCGAGGCGATGCGCACGGTCGGCGAGTTCCATCTTGATCCGCCCGGCGAGACGTTCTCCATCGAGTAGTTCTGCGGTCATGGCGCTCCTAATGACGAAAGTGACGCTCACCGGTGAGCATCATGACGATTCGAGCGGCGTTCGCCGCGTCGATGACTTCTTGATCTCGCACCGAGCCGCCCGGTTGGACGACCGCACTCACCCCGACGCTCGTCAGTGACTCGAGACCATCGGCGAAGGGGAAGAACGCGTCAGAGGCCGCGGCGCCCCCCAGGGCCAAGGGACCCGCTTTGGCGGTGGCGATACCGGCAGCGACGACGCGAGACTGTTGTCCCGCGCCCACTCCGACCGCCACCCCGTCTTTGGCGATGACAATGGCGTTCGAGGTCGTTCGAGCGCACACCCGCCACGCGATGCTGAGGTCCTGGAGCTGCTGGGCCGAGGGCGTCTCATCGGTGACACAGCGCCACTCACTGACCGGCACGAGCAACTCGTCGGCGTTCTGCACGAGAGCGGTGTCACCAAAGGTGCGTATCGACAGCGCGAGCGGCTCGGGCGTGGGGGCGCTCAACAGTCGCGTCGCCTTTCGGCGCTTGACGAGTACTGCAATGGCGTCTTCGTCGAAGGAGGACGCGATGATGACGTCGGCCTGGGGGCCGGCGGCGATAAGTTCAGCGAGCGCGGCGTCGATGGTCCCCTCGACTGCGACGATGCCGCCAAAAGCGCTCTGGGGGTCCGCCGCGAGGGCTTTGGTGAACGCGTCAGCGAGCGAGGTGCCGAGCGCGGCGCCCGAGGCGTTGGCGTGCTTCATGATCGCCACCGCCGAGAAGCCCGGCCAGTCGCTTCGTAGTTCGTGCACCAGTCGCCACGCGGCGTCGGCGTCGAACAAGTTGAGGTACGACAGCGGTGTGCCGGCGTGCTGGACAACACCGTCCCACCAGGGCGTCGTGCCCGCGACGCGGTACCGACCGCCGATCTGGTGGGGGTTCTCACCGTATCGAAGCACGCTCGCACGCTCTAAGTTCACGTGCAACGTCTCGGGCAGGACCTTGTCGATGTCGCTCGGTGGCGGCCCGATCTCGCCACCACCGTCGAGCCAGCGAACGATCTGCGCGTCGTAGGCGGCCGTATGCGCGAAGGCGGCGCGCGCGAGACGGTGACGCGTGGCGTGACTCAATTCGCCCCCGCGCTGTAACTCATCGAGCACCTCGCTGTACTGCTCGGGGCTCGTGAGCACTCCCACGTGTTGATGGTTCTTCGCCGCCGCGCGCACCATCGAGGGTCCACCGATGTCGATCAGCTCAATCGACGGATCAGACGAGAACGGATAGAGATTGCACACCACGATGTCAATGGGCGTGATCTCGTGCGCGAAGAGCGCCGACATGTGCTCGGGCTTGGAGCGGTCTGCGAGGATGCCACCGTGGATGCGCGGGTGCAAGGTCTTCACCCGACCGTCGAGCATCTCGGGAAATCCAGTGACGTCAGCCACGTCGAGGTGCTCGACGCCCGCCTCGGCGAGGGCACGCGCCGTGCCGCCCGAGGCGATCAGTTCGACGTCGAGGGCCGCCAAGCCCTTTGCGAACTCGATCAAGCCGGTCTTGTCATAGACACTCAACAACGCACGCATTTCAGTTCTCCTCTAGGGTGCCGGCCACGGATATGGGTTCTTGGCCGTGCTCCAGCGCCGCCATCACCCTAGTGAGCACGAGGGGATAGAGCTGGCGCTCGACGTCCTTGATGCGCTCGTGCAGCGATGCTTCGTCGTCCTCGCCGTAGACCGGGACCCGGCGTTGGGCGAGGACGGGACCGTGGTCGAGCTCTTCGGTGGCGATGTGTACCGTGCAACCCGACTCGGTGACCTTGGCTTCGAGGGCCTGGGGAACCGCGTGCCAGCCCTTGAACGCCGGCAGCAGACTCGGGTGGGTATTGAGTACGCGCCCGGGGAAGGCTTCATGAAAGACCCCGGTCAAAATGGTTCCGAACCCGGCCATGGCGACCAGGTCGATGCGATACTTGACGAGCACCTGGGCGAGCGCCTTCGAATAACTCTCACGGTCGAAGGCAGCCCTGAATCCGCCGTAGTCGACCCGGTCGACCAAAAGTGCCTCGATGCCCGCGGCGTTAGCCACCTCTAAACCCCGACACGGCCGGTCCGACGCCACGAGCGCGACGTCCAGACCGGCGTTGATGATGGATTCGAGAATGGTGCCAGACCCCGACACCAAGACACACAGGCGAACGTGAGCCAACGCGTTACAACGCCTTGACGATCTCGACCATCTTCTGGCCCGCTTCGGTGGGGTTCAAACAGACGTGCACGCCCGCTTCACGAAGCGCGTCCATCTTGGCCTGGGCGGTGCCCTTGGAACCCGAGATGATGGCGCCCGCGTGTCCCATCTTTCGACCCGCGGGTGCGGTCACGCCCGCGATGTACGACACCACGGGCTTGGTCATGTTGTGCTTGATCCACTCGGCCGCGCGCTCCTCTTCAGAACCACCGATCTCGCCAATCATCATGACTGCCTTGGTCTCGGGGTCTGCTTGGAACGCCGCGAGACAGTCAATGAAGTTGGTACCGGGTACCGGGTCACCTCCGATACCCACGCAGGTCGTCTGGCCAATGCCCTGCTGGCTCAACTCGTGCAGTGCCTGGTAGGTCAGGGTTCCCGAGCGCGAGACAATGCCGACCGGACCGCCGGCGAGCGCGATGTCGCCCGACGTGATGCCGATGTTGCACTTTCCGGGGCTGATGATGCCCGGGCAGTTCGGTCCCAACAAACGCACGCCGGGGAACTCCTCGACGAGCCGGTTGAAGACGATCGCCTCGTCGTGGGCGGGGATGCCCTCGGTGATACAGACAATGAACGTGATGCCGCCCTCGGCGGCTTCGATGATGGCGCCCGCGGCGAACTTCGGTGGCACCGAGACGAACGAGGCGCTGGCCCCGGTGGCGGCGACCGCTTCCTTCACGGTGTTAAAGACGGGGATGCCGTCGACGTCGGTGCCGCCCTTGCCGGGGGTCACTCCACCGACGATCTTGGTGCCGTAGTCACGGTTGCGCAGTCCGTGGAACTTGCCCTGGCCCCCGGTGAGGCCCTGGACGATGACTTTGGTGTTCTCATCTACAAAAATACTCATGGTTCTTCCTTAAGCACTCGCGAAGGCCACGGCCCGGCGGGCGGCGTCCAACATGGTCGGTTCGGTGATCAGTGTGTCGTTGAGGTGTGGAGCGAGGATGGCGCGGCCCTCCACGGCGTTGGTGCCGTCGAGTCGAAGCACGATCGGTGAGCTGATGCTGACGCGCTTGAGGGCCTCGAGGACGCCCTTGGCGACCTCGTCGACGCGGGTGATGCCGCCAAAGATGTTGACGAAGATCACCTTCACCTTGGGGTCGGAGTTGATGACCTCGAGGGCCGAGGCCATGACGTCGGCGTTGGCGCCGCCGCCGATGTCGAGGAAGTTGGCGGCCGTGCCACCGACCTGGTTGACGACGTCGAGGGTCGACATCGCGAGGCCCGCGCCGTTGGCGATGATGCCGACGGTGCCGTCGAGCCCGATGTAGTTGAGGCCCTTCTCCTTGGCCATCTTCTCTCGCGGGTCCTCGGTCTCGGTGGCGCGGAACTCCTCCCACTCGGGGTGGCGGAACGAGGCGTTCTCATCCAGGGTGACCTTGGCGTCGAGTGCGTGCACCTTGCCCTCGGGGGTCAAGATCAGCGGGTTGATCTCGGCGAGGTCACAGTCACCCTTGGTGTAGCAGTCATAGAGCTTCACGAGCAGTTCCGCGGCCTGTTCACGCGCGATCTCGTCGAGTTCGGCCTCGGCGACCCATCGGCGCGCGGTCGCGAGGTCCAAGCCACGCACCGGGTCGATCGAGAGAAAGGCGATCGCGTCGGGATTCTCCTCGGCCACGACCTCGATCTCGACGCCACCCTGGGCGCTCAGCATGCCCAGATGCGTCTTGTTCGGTCGGTCCAGCGTGAACGAGGCGTAGTACTCCTTTTCGATGTCACTCGAGCGCTCCACCCAGAGCCGGTGCACCACGTGACCCTTGATGTCCAGGCCCAGGATGTTGCCGGCGTGAAGACGGACCTCTTCGACGTTGTTGGCCAGCTTGACGCCGCCGGCCTTGCCTCGGCCGCCGACCTTGACCTGCGCCTTTACAACGACCGGGTACCCCACGCGCTCGGCGACCGCGACCGCCTCGTCGACGGTGTCGGCGATATCACCGGGTGACACGGCGATGCCGAAGCGCGAGAAGTACTGCTTCCCCTGATATTCGAATAGATCCATTGCCAGCTACTTTCAACTCATTGGTGGCGATTCGACACCTGATTACGAACTACTGCACTACCTCTCGCGAATCGAGCGCTGATTCGAGCCACGATCCGATATCTGCGAGCGACGCCCCCGGGGTGAACACGCGAGCCACACCCGCCGTCTCGAGCAGCGAGATGTCGTCGTCGGGGATTATCCCTCCCACGATCAAGAGCACGTCGTCGCGCCCGGCGGCCTTCAAGAGCTCGACGATGCGCGGCACGAGGACCAGGTGCGCACCCGACAGCAGCGAGAGCCCGAGGGCGTCGGCGTCTTCTTGGATCACCGCCTGCACGATCTGCTCGGGCGTCTGATGAAGACCCGTGTAGACGACCTCAAAGCCGGCGTCTCGAAGGGTTCGAGCGATTACCTTGGCGCCACGGTCGTGACCGTCCAAGCCCGGTTTAGCGACCACCACTCGATATGTACGCTCCATCGTTTTCCAAGCATAGAGGCCAGTGACCGAGCCAAAATTCGAGAATCGAGCGAATACGCGATGTCGTCGTTGCCAGAACATGAACTCTTCTCAGTTCACTACACCTGAATCGCGTCTCGCGTCGTCACCTCGACCCGTGGCTCGAGCACCGACTCGCCGAGCAACGCGAGGTCCTACCGCGGCCTCGTTGGTGTTAGGCCTGTTCATCAGGCAGTGCAGCGCGCGAGCCACGCCAAGTAGCGTTCAATATGTGAGCACGACGACTGCACCTGTTCGCGGCACGGGGCGCGCATTGTTCTCCGCGATGCGCCCGCGTCAGTGGATTAAGAACGGCCTGATCACCGTCGCGCCGGGCGCGGCGGGGGTGCTCACCCACGACAACATCATCAACCACGTGATCGTCGCGTTCTTCGCCTTTTGCGCGGTGTCCTCAGCCGTCTACATCTTGAACGACCTGCGCGACGTCGAGGCTGACCGTCAACACCCCACCAAGCGCTACCGCGCCATTGCCTCAGGTCAGCTCTCGCACTCGCTCGCCATCACCGCGTCAGTCGTGCTGTTCATCGTTGGCTTCTCGCTCCCCTTCCTGCTCGCAGGGCCCGGCGGGTTGTTGTTGATCCTCGGCCTCTACGTGGGCTTCACGCTCGCGTACATTGTCTGGCTGAAGGAGGTGGCCGTCCTCGAGCTGGTCATCGTCGGCAGCGGTTTCTTCCTTCGCTCCTACGGCGGAGCGGTCGCGTGTCATATCCCAGTGTCGGCCTGGTTCCTCATCGTCGTCTCCTTTGGCGCGTTCTTCATCGTCGTTGGCAAGCGCTCGAGCGAACTCTCCGAAGTGGGCGCGGGTACGACCCGCAAGGTGCTCGCCGAATACACACCCGACTTCTTGCACTCGGCACTCACCATGAGCGCCACGGTCGCGGTGACCGGGTACTGCCTTTGGGCGTTTGACACCTCCACCACCGGCCTTTCCTCGACCCAGCACCACGTCGTGCCGATCAGACTCTCGATCGTGCCGGTCGTTCTCGCCATCCTCTCGGTCATGCGAACGACCGAAAGCGCCGAGGGCCAGTCGCCCGAGGACCTCATCTTGAAGAACCGCACGGTCCAGAGTTACCTGCTGGTGTGGGCGATCCTTCTCGCGATCGGAATCTACCTATGACGCGCCACGCCCTCTACGGCTGGGGACGAACGACCCCGAGCTTCGCGACGGTGCTGAACCCCGCGAGCGAGGAAGACGTCGTCGCGGCCCTCACACAGAACCGTGAGGTCATCGCGCGCGGCCTCGGGCGCAGTTACGGCGACCCGGCCCAAGTGAGTGGCGGGGTGGTCCTGAGCAACCGCGCACTCGGTGGCGTGGGCGAGATCTCATCCGACGGCGTCGTCACGCTCGGTGCGGGCGTCTCCATAGACGAACTGCTCGCGGTGTCGATCCCGGCGGGGTGGTTCGTGCCGGTCACGCCCGGCACCCGCCAGGTCACCCTCGCAGGCGCCGTGGCCGCCGACGTGCACGGCAAGAACCATCACCTCGACGGCTCCTTCGGTGTCCACGTGCGCCAGCTGCGCCTCGTGACCCCGACCGGCACGTTCGACGTCTCACCCGAACGCGACCCCGAGCTCTTCTGGGCAACGGTCGGTGGCATGGGTCTCACCGGGGTCATCACGAGTGTGACCCTACAGATGATCCGCATCGAGACCGATCAGGTGCTCGTCGACACCGAGCGCTTCTCGAACCTCGAGTCGGTCATGGGCGCGATGCTCGACAAGGACCACGAGTACCGCTACTCGGTGGCGTGGGTCGACTGTATGACCAAAGGCGCCCACATGGGCCGCGCGATCCTCACCCGAGGTCGTCACGCCCTCGCGAGTGACCTCGACGCCGTCACGCTCGCGGCCCCGCGGTCACCAAAGCTGTTCGTGCCCATCGACGCACCGAGCGGGCTCTTGAACGCGGCGAGCGTTCGCATCTTCAACGAGGTCTGGTTCCGCTCAGCGCCCAAGCACCAAGAGAACGAACCCCAGTCGCTCTCGACGTTCTTTCACCCCCTCGACGGGGTTCGCGACTGGAACCGGCTCTACGGTCGACGCGGCTTCGTGCAGTACCAGTTCTGCGTGGACGACGCCCACGCGAACACCGTGGTCGAGGCCATCACCCGGCTCTCCTCGTCGGGCGTACCGAGCTTTCTCGCAGTCCTGAAGCGCTTCGGTGCGGCGAACCCGGGGCCACTGTCGTTTCCCGTTCCGGGATGGACCCTGGCCCTCGACCTGCCCGTCGGGCCGAGGGCGCTCCCACGCGTCCTCGACGACCTCGACGAGATGGTCCTCGAAGCCGGTGGTCGCATCTATTTCGCCAAAGACGCCCGTCTCGGTCCCGACAAGGTGCGCGCCATGTACCCGCGTCTCGACGAGTTCCTCGCCGTGAAGCACCGCGTCGACCCCGAAGACCGTCTCACGAGCGACCTGGCTCGGCGTCTTGACCTAGTAGGAAGTTGATTATGGAAAACGCCTTTGGACAACCACAGAACGTCGTCGTGCTCGGCGGGAGCTCGGACATCGCGCGGTCGATCACGAAGAAGCTCTGCGCCGCGCGCACCCACACCGTGGTGCTCGCCGGACGCAACCAGGACCTACTCGACGCCGCGGCGAGCGAGGCCCAAGAGTACGGTGCGACCAAGACCGACACCGTGCTGTTTAACGCCGAAGACCCGGGTAACGCCGCGCGCGCCGTCACCGAATCCTTTGACAAAGTGGGCGCGCACGTCGACCTCGTGATCATCGCGGTCGGCCTCTTGGGCGAGCAGACCGAGATCGAAGACAACGCCGACGAGGTAGCGCGCATGATCACGGTGAACTTCACCTGGCCCGCCGCCGCACTCGCCGAGATCCGCCACCGGCTCATCGCCCAGGGTGGCGGCCGTATCCTCGTGATCTCTTCGGTGGCGGCAATCCGAATCCGGCGAAGCATGTACCTCTACGGTGGCGCGAAGGCGGGCCTCGACCGGATGTGCATTGGCCTCGCGGACTCGCTCGAGGGCACCGGGGTCACCATGCAGATCCTGCGCCCCGGTGTCGTGCGCTCAAAGATGACCGCGGGCTCGAGTCAAAAGGAGATCCCCTTCACGACCGGGGTCAACGAGGTGGCCGAGAACGTGATGAAGGGACTCTCAAGCGATGAACTCGTGATCTGGAGTCCGCCGATCCTTCGCTACGTCTTTGCGGTCCTACGCCACCTGCCCGCGAAACTCTGGAAGTTCATCGCCGACCGCTAAGCGGGTGCCGCCAGACTGAGCGGTCAGATACCGTGTGGGCGCTCGCGACGAGCGACCTCTCACACTGATTCGAACCAGCGAGTCTAAGCAGCCTTCGAGAGACGATGAGCGGCATCGGCACGAATTTCCGAGGGCCTGCACCGAAAGCCATCGAGTGCGTCGGCACGTTTCGTGGCTCAAAGTTCTTACTCAGCCTCAGGCACCACGGGCGTCTGAGGCACTATCCCACTGACGACGTCTAGGACGTGAGCACCCTCACCACCAACCACTCGTTGCCTTCGGGGTCCGTCGTGTGGAAATATCGCAACGAGGAAGCCGAGTTGGCGAGCGCGAGACCGCGTCCACTGTCGGCCAATTCCTCAGGCATCTCCCAGGTGTCGAACCCTTGCTCCACGGTAGGTCCGGGGTGACGAATGCTGGCCTCGAGTCTGTCAGACCATGCAGATAAGTCCAATTCCCACAACCAGCCTTCGCCGTGTGCGTGCTCAATGACGTTGGCGGCGATCTCAGCTACGGCCAGTGAGAACAGCACACGATCTCGATCAGAGACCAGAGGGACCTCACCCCACAGTTCAGCGATAAGCCGATGGGTCTCGTCGAGCGCGGCTGAGTCACTGCGCAATTCGGCTCGTAAGTGCGCCAGGGCCGTGCTCACGGCGCCGCTATCGCTTCTTCAACCGACGCGTACGGATGAAGTATCTGCTGCATCATCGTCAAGTCCAGCACGACCAGGGCCTGTTGCGCGGGTCTCGCTATTCGAAGGTTCCCACCGGCTTGCCGCGTGGCCTTCAGGCCATTAATCATGGCGCCCAACCCCGACGAGTCCATGAAGTCAACCCCGTGAAGGTCAACGACAACTCCGACTATTCCATTTGCCACAGAGGAAGCAATGATGTCGCGAAGTTGGGGGGCCGACACCAAGTCGAGGCGCCCTAGAGGGCGCACCACCAACGTGGTCCCGATTGTCTCGGTGGCGAATGATGTCATGGAGCAGCGACCTCAAATCCTCGATAACCTGCGGCTTGAATAACGACGCTGATTAATAGTACGTCAAGGGCGACCCACACGACGTTGAGCCATACGCCTTCGACACTTGGTGCAGCGTGGGCAAGGAGTTTGATCACTCCGACGATCGTCGAGAGCACCAACAAGCTAATGGTGACGAGTTGCGGCCACACGACTTTCAACATCTGTGCCCGTGAAGTGCGCGCACGAGACTTAGGCGTCACGATAAAGCTGAGTTGTCTGTCGAAATAGACATTCG
The DNA here is from genome assembly GCA_021781335.1 of Actinomycetes bacterium. GTDB lineage: Bacteria > Actinomycetota > Acidimicrobiia > Acidimicrobiales > RAAP-2 > RAAP-2. Next base: position 6,383 of record JAJXXA010000088.1, on the reverse strand, counting down.
CGACCGTAGTGAACGTAGCCCGTATCCATAATGGGAAGAGCGCAAAACTGTACTGCTGGCCTCGCCACGTTGGAATCTTGCGACTCACGACGACGAACATCAGTTGGTTAAAGAGCAAGTAGGGAACGAGGTGCGATAGAAACGTCACGCTGTATGCGTGCACGGGGCGAACGTCGAAAAGCAAATACGCCATCGGCGTCGCCGCGAAGATGAGCGTCGCGAAGCCTGAGAGATAGTTCCACATCGTGGCGAAGTACATAAGGCGTTGAGCGAAGCTCAGCCCTCTCTTAGCGAGCGGATTTTCCCGCAACATCACTTGAAGCGTTCCCTGGGCCCAGCGCAATCGTTGCTGCAACGCCGACCCCAGGTCCTCGGGCGCCAGACCATTGGCGAGAATCTCATCGTGGTACACGCTCTTCCACCCGAGCGCGTGCAAGCGCATCGCCGTCGCCATGTCTTCGGTGATCGAGATGATGGCCAGCGGCATCAGGGGTTGCGACTCGTGGGCCCGATTCACGTCGAGTGACGCCACCATCTCCATCAGTGCAGAAAGCGAACCCAGTGGAGACGCCTCAAGTTGCGCCAATTCGTCAACGACCGCGTCGTCGGGGCCCAGGCGCATTAGGGCGTCCGCCACGCCCGAATCGTCGCCAATCTCTTCAAGATCGCGACGAATCTCTTGCAGGTCTCGGTGAATCGCCTCGCGCGAGATGAGGTTCACCCTTCGTTGAAATTGAAGCGTGGCCTCGGCGAGCGACACGCCCCGTCGCGTCGCACTGCGCACCTCTTCAATGGCCTCATCAATCTGTGCGAGCGAGGTATCGATGCTCGCACTGTCCGGGGCCTGGTGTCGGGCGCGAGCCAACACCCGACGCGCGCCACGCAGGTTCGATTTCAGTACGGCAGCGACATCGTGCACGTAGCCCGTGAGCGCGAGTTGCATCAGCGCCTCACGGCGCAGCACTGCGTTCGACCCGCAGAAGAACGCAGAGTTCCAGCCATCCTTTCCTCGCATAATCGGTCCGTAGAAGAGTGTCGCCTGTGTGCCGAGCGGATCACTCCTGGTGACGTTCCAAAAGTGCTGTGGTGTTTGCACCAGAGCGACTTTGTCGTCGGCGAAGTACCCGAGCGTCTTGTCGAGGATGTTTTCGTCGGGCACCTGATCGGAGTCGAGAATCAAGAGAAATTCTCCCGAAGTGACCATCAATGCGTTATTCAAGTTGCCGGCCTTGGCGTGCAGTGGTCGGTCCACCCACTCCTCGCTGCGCGTTATGTAACCGACACCTTCGAGCTGCGCGAGTTCGGCCAGTTCGTCGCGCGCGCCATCGTCGAGAATGTAGGTGGCGTGGGGATACTTAATTCGCAGCGCAGCCCGAGCGGTTTCCATGACGAGATCAATGGGTTCGTTATACGTTGTGATCAGAACATCGACCGTCGCTGGCCGCGCTAATGGCTCGACCTTTCGTCGATGACCGCTGCGCCAGACGGTCATCCCGAATAGGAACCCGTCGATCATCGCGTACGTCTCGGCGACAACGAGGGGAACCGAGACCCACCACTGCGCCATGTTCAGCGAATTCATCCAACGCCATTGCAGATAGCGCAGGCCGAAAGCCAGCGAGAGGAACACGAAGGCCCGAACCACTAAGAGCTGCGTGCCCTTGTACTCAATGTCGGCCGGTCGCGCCATCAACGCCCATCTCGGCGCAGCGCGAGTGCGGTGATGTCGTCAAGCGCATCGTGCGGACGCACCCTGTCGAGCAGGTCATCGAGCCCTTGCGCGAGGTCGTCGAACGCGAGGACTCGCGCAATGATGTCGTTGCGAGCGTCGAGGTTCCCACCGAGCGCCCTCCAAAGTCCATCACTGACGATGAGGAGCGTGTCACCGTGCTGCAACCTCGCACGTCCCGAAGTCCACACGTTCTCCACGTCCACGCCAATGGGAATTCCTCGAACCGGTAGGCGCGTGAGGGAGCCATCGTCTTGAATGATGATGGCGAGTCCGTTCCCGGCATCAACGTATTCCATATCCCCAGTCGACAAATCAATCAGGGCGTGAAAGACGGTGACGAAGGAACCCGAGCGCGCGAGGTCATCATCGAGTGCGTGGGCGACGTCACTCACAATCTGTGCCAACGACGAACGCAGTTCGAGGGTCTTGAAGGCCGCGCGCACACTCGCCATTATGACCGCGGCACTGATACCCTTACCCATGACATCTCCGACACTGACCACCAACTCACCGGATTCAAAAAGCGTCCAGTCGTAGTAATCCCCGCCGACCACCCTCCACGGTACGCATACGCCAGCAACTTGATAGCCAGGTATGGAGGAGATCGGCGCCGGTAAGAGCGCCCGGTGGACTTCAATGGCTCGCCCGCGACCTTGTCGTCGCTCTAATTCGGTCTGCACCACCATCGCAAAGCCCTGCAAGCTCACTTCTTGCTCGTCGGTGAGAGCCCGAGGACGCGAGTCCATGATGCAGATCGATCCAACTCGTCGACCTTGGGTCTCGATGGGAAAGCCCGCGTAGAAAGCGATGTGCGGGTAGCCAACCACATGAGGATTCTCTGCAAACCGAGGGTCCGCTGAAGCATCTTCAACAATGAAGATTTCGGGCGACCGATCCTCAAGGTCCAAGAATTGGTCTTGGGGACGGACGCCATCGAGGTCAAATCCCCGCTTCGCCGCGAAACGCTGGTGATCCCCGTCGATGAGCGAGATGGCGGCCATTGGCACTTCGAACAGCACGGTGCAAATACGCACCATTCTCTCGAACAACTCAATCTGCTCATCATCGAGCACGCTGAGGTCGTCGAGAAGTCCGGCGTGGGTGAGGTCGCCAGCCACGAGGTCCGCCTTCACGGGGATGCGACGTGGTGTGAAGATTGGTCCGTTCATACCCCTCCGTAGCGCTGAAATGCGGCCAGTGACTCTTGAATGAGTTGGTGTCTCAGTACACCTCTTCCAGATGCTAGGCACACTGACCGGCGAAGCCTCACCACCGAGGTGTTGGTCACGTCGTCCCAGTGCGGCGAAGTGCAAGGATGGTTATGTCATCACTAGTAGGACCGTCCGCGATACTTGTGATGAGGGTGCGAACGCACTCATCCAGGCTGTCACGAGCTACGAAATGTGCTGCGACGATTCCGAACGCATCGTCGGTGCCGCCTAACGAGTCGTATATCCCATCGCTGAAGACAATGAGGGTCTCATCGAGCTTGAGTTGCGTGTGGCCAGCGACCCACTTCGTGTCGGGGTCAATCCCGAGTGGCAGGCCACGCACTGGCAATCGGTCATAGGACCCGTTGTCGTGCAGTATGAATGCGAGGCCAAGTCCCGCATCGACGTACTCGACGTCACCGGTGCTCTTCGTGATGCGCGCGTCAAAAATGGTGACGAATGTATTGGTGCGCGCGAGATCGTTCGCCAACACGCGCGCTGCATTCTGGAGCGCATCGGCCAGATCTGTGCCACGTGCGATCAGTCTCAAGACTGTGCGAACGGTCGCCATCAACATCGCGGCGCCCATGCCCTTACCCATGACATCAGCCAAGGTCACGACGAGTTCATCCCCATCACTCAGATACCAGTCGTAGTAGTCGCCGCCGACTGCCAGAGTTGGAATGCACCGCCCGATCAATTCATAGCCTTCGATGAAAGGCAGTGCCTGGGGTAGCAGTGCCCGATGCACGGCGGTCGCCCTGTCGTGATCCGCATCGCGTTGAACTTCGTTTTGAATCCATAGTGCGAGGTCGTGCAGGAGTGACGCTTCGAGTTCCGAGAGATGTCGCGCCTCAGTGTGCATCAGGCACAGGGCGCCAACGCGCTGCCCCTGGGTTTCAATGGGGTAGGCGGCGAAGAACCGCAGGTACGGCACACCAGTCACGTTCGGATTCGATGAGTATCGTGCGTCAGCTGTGGCGTCTTCGATCAGAAACAGACCGCTCTGTTGAATCGCCATGTTCGAAAAGGAGTCTTCGCGACGACCCGGTGTTTCAGGAAGTTCCCCCGAGGAAGACTTGACCCGTGGCAGGTCGCGATCAATAAATGCGACGTACGCCAAGGGCACTTTGAAGAGATTCCGGCATAATCGAGTGACGCGATCGAAGCGATAGTCAGCGCCTCGATCTAGGACGTGGGTATCGTTCAGCGCGCGAACTCGAAGTTCCTCGGCGCTGATAGGCGAAGGATGGGCTACACCCTTGCGATTGACGCCGTGATGGCGAGTTTGGTCCACAGAGCAGTCATACCACCTCAGCGGGTCACGAGATGATGCAAGTGACGTGCGATGAGGGCACCCTTCGCCAGAGCGGTCGCACTTTCCTTCTGGTTTGATCGAAGGGCTCCGGGCGCCATTCCACCTTTCGCGCTTTGACTGCACCACGTGTGCCAGGCGACTCGTGACGCAATGCCTGGGGCGGCGAAGCCATCACACCCGATCTCTTTCACCTAGGTTCAAACACCCGCACCCGGGCATTCGAATCCCTACTCGGCCAACTGCTGCACGCGCCTCAGCAAAGGACCGGGAGTGAGTGTCGACGGCGGTCGCGCGTCACGCGGTCCAAGATGCTGCGCGTCCGCGAACCACACGATCCGGTGACGATGATCAGGCCGAAGGAGGCGCGTCGCCGACCGGCAGGTCACGACAGCAACACTGTGCATCGTCACAGACTGAAATACGAACACCGCGATCTACTAAGCAGCCGCAATCGGCACAAAGGAATTCCACCACCTCGATGATAGGTACTCGAAGACCGCGCTGACGAGTAACTACGCCTCATCTGGAACGATGAATCTTAGATCCCTCGTTACTCGACGATTTGCGCAGCGACATTGCATCGCGCGCCCTGGCGTGGGCCAGACAGCGGCTTGGTCACCCGATGAGACGACGCACACCGGTGAGCTGTTGACCGAGCTGGCCGTCGAGCAGGACGCCCCATTGGCTAGCCGCGAACGAGTGGCTACCCCTTGGCAGTGGTCGTAGTCGTCTTCGTGGTGGTCTTCTTCAGTTCGTTGCCGCGAAGGCTCATGGTGAAGAAGTCACGGTTCCACCAGTTGGCGAAGTAACGCGTGGGTGACTCCATCCCGTTAAGCAACGGCACCGCGGTGCTGCCGTTGAGGGGCTTGCCGATCGCGCCGTTGAAGATCGAGTACTGCACCCAGCCCGTGTTGATGTCGAGTTGCATGGCACGCACGGCTCCCGCGCGCACGAGCACGTTCGCGAGGTCGCTGATCGAAAGCGCAGGCCCGCCCACGTAGACGAGCGCGCCGTCTTTGGTGACACCGAGTCCCGAGCGCCAGACGTTGAACGTGCCACCGAGCGTGATACCCCACTTTGGCGAGTTCTGCGCCGCGAGGCCGGGCACTGCCTTGCCGTTCTCAACGATGAGGTCGAGGTTCTGGCGCACCGAGGCGACCTGGTTCGACATCTTGACGTCACTACCCCACTGTCCAACGGTCATGGTGCCGTCCTTGAAGATCACGACCGAGGCCGCGCCGACGCGAAGCGGCTTGATCATGCGTCCGTCGGTGTAGTAGCCACCGTTCGCGTCCTGTAAGCGAAAGCCCGCGTTGAATGCCGCGACCAGTGTCGTCGAGGCCGCGGGCGTGATGGGCGCCGAGTACTTGTAGGGGCCGCCACCGGGGATATAGGAGCCCGAGTAGAGCTGGGCGCGAAGAACCGTGGGGTCCATCCACGCCACGCCCACGACGTAACTGGTGTTGACGGCGTTGGGTCGAACGAACGCCTCGTAGAGACCCGGGATGCCGTTCGCGGTCTCGCGGCCCGCGATGTGCCAGACGCCTTCACCGGGTAGTGGGTGTGCCGCGGGACTCTTGATCGGTGCGGGCGGTGGGAGGTGGCCACCGAGTGGGACCTTGACGGCGGTAGGGCCCGAGCCGAACGAACCTTGTGGTGGCGCGCCGCCCTTCTTTGGGGGATTCAACCGGTACCATTCGGTCTCGGCCCAGGTCACGAAGCCGCCGATACCGTGCGAGCGACCCCACTCGGCAACGCGCGCGGCGATTGAACTGCCGTAGCTCTGATTCGTCAGTGCCAGGGCCAATGTCACGCCGTAGTAGCCGAAGATCGTCACCGTCGCGAGCGCCAGAGCCACAATCGCGCGTCGTCGCCAGTAGACCTTTTGAGGTTGGCGATGACTGCGTGGGGGCGCGGGAGGTCGATATGCAGTCCGGCGAGAATCCATGGATTCCCATTCTGACACCTGGACTCGCCGGGCCTTCACAGCGCGGTAAATCGCGCTTAATAATGTTGTAAGAAGGCCTCAGGCGCGCCGCAGTGGGGTCATGGCGAGCACCAACTGCTTGGTGCCGTGTTCGTCGAAATTGACGGCGGCGCGAGCGTGCGTGCCCTCGCCTTC
>JAJXXA010000038.1 GCA_021781335.1 Actinomycetes bacterium | reverse complement strand
ACCACCCTTTCAAGGTGGCGGCACGGGTTCGAATCCCGTTGGGGGTGCGAAGGAAATTCGCCCTAAAGCCCTTTTTGTAAGGGTTTTAGTCTGACCGTACGCACTCGTTGAAACGAACGTTTGACCATCAAGTACCGCCGGTATTTGCACGATGTTGCCCGCAACGCGCCCGTTAATTGAAGAGGTCCATTGCGGTGGTGCTGAGGTCCTTGGGAGCCGCGGCTTTCGCACCACGATGATGACGATGCGACGTCTTGGTTGGGCGTAGCCCTTGCACTTAGCTTTCCCCCTCGATCGCCGTGATTGACGTCGGCCTCGCTATGAGGAGCCTTCAATTGGCGCTAGTAATGACCGATCGCTCCGCCTGGCGGCCCTCAAGTAGTTCGACTCATATTCGTCCCTCGCGCGGGATAGGGACGGCCACTCGCCGCCCGAACTAGGAGCAATCTTCTGCTTGTGATCTCTCAAGGGTGCAGAAAGAAATTGTCAGGTAACGACCGGACAATGCTCACCTCAGACCACTCCATGGGTCAATCGTTGGAGCGTTTCCGTTTGGCGCTGGTCGCTTCGCCCGGTGGCTTCAAAGTCGTCGTGTCGTGCGAAGAGCTCACGACGATGCTTTGTCCACGCACTTCGTGTCGCCAGCCTGAGCGACTCCAGTAAGGTCAAACCACTCATTGACGGAAAGCACACATGGACGCAAAGACGGTCGTCATTACAGGCGCTAGCGATGGGATTGGCGCGGCTGCGGCCCGAGAACTCAGTGCTCGTGGACACCAAGTCATTGTTGTTGGACGATCTCCCACGAAGGCTGCCGCACTGGGCGAAGCCATCGGCGCACCCGTCCACACCGCCGATTTCGCCGACCTGGCGCAAGTCAGACGCCTCGCCGCAGAGCTGCTCGCGCGCTATCCGGTCATCGACGTACTGGCGAATAACGCAGGCGGGATCTTCGGCACTCGCGAACGGACCGTCGACGGCTTCGAGAAGACCTTCCAGGTGAACCACTTGGCGCCCTTTCTCTTGACGCATCTTCTGCGCCCGCGCCTCCTTGAGAGTAGAGCCACCGTCATCAACACCTCGAGCATCGCCGCACGGATGTGGGGAGCGCTTGACCTCGACGATCTCAACCTCACCAAGAATTTCAGCGCCCGAAGAGCCTATGGCACCTCCAAACTCGAGAACATCCTGTTCACCATTGAACTGCAACGACGCTTTGGTGCGAGTGGCATCTCGGCGGTGGCCTTTCACCCGGGCACCGTTGCAACGAATTTTGCTTCGGACTCGACCAGTCTCATACGACTGGCGTTTCATACACCCCTCAAGTACCTGGCCGGGTTCGTCCAGCCCGAACAAGGTGCGCGGCAACTGATCTGGTTCGCCGACACCGTGCCCGGGCAGTCCTGGCAGCCAGGCGCGTATTACGTCAAAGGAAGGATCGCCACGCTGCCCCCGTCGGCGCGTAGACCAATGATCGCGAGCGAACTGTGGGAACGTTCAGAAGCGATGCTCGGCATCACTTCGTGAGACGCACTTCTTGACCGCTTGGCGTTGATGTCTTCTGACTGTTCGCCGTTCAGTCACGGTCCACGGTGGTGACTCGCTCTGCCACCCATCATCAACAGTCACGCCTGCGAGCAGGATTTCAACACGTCGTGGCACCTCTGATCGGCAACGCCGCAAGTAGTGCAATCGCATCACCACACCAAGGTGACTTTCGACCCTTATGAGTCTGCGTTGGCAGCACGTAGGTTCATACGCACGGACCCGCGTGCTAGAGGTCGGGGCATGGTGGTCTTGCGAACGGCAGAGTGCCACTCGAACAAACTCATTTTGGAGGTGTGCTGTGAAAGCACTTGTCTACAAAGGTCCCGGACAGAAGAGCTGGGAAGAGGTACCGGACCCGAAGATCCAAGAGTCGACTGACGTGATCGTCAAGATGGTCGCCACCACCATATGTGGAACGGATTTGCACATATTGAAAGGCGATGTCCCCGAAGTCCAAATTGGGCGCATTCTCGGCCACGAAGGCATTGGCGAGATCACCGAAGTGGGCGACGGCGTGACGCAGCTGTCGGTAGGTGACCGGGTCATCTTGTCATGCGTGAGTTCGTGTGGACGCTGCTCCAACTGTCGTCAAGGTCTCTACAGCCACTGTCTCGCACCCGAAGGGACGCCAGGTATCGGTTGGATCTTTGGCTACATGATCGATGGCACTCAAGCGGAGTACGTTCGAGTTCCCTTCGCTGAGAACTCCGTGTACAAGGTTCCCTCGGGAATGACCGACGCAGAAGGCATCCTTCTTTCTGACATCTTGCCAACTGGATTCGAGATCGGTGTCCAATACGGACACGTGAACCCCGGTGACGTCGTCGCGGTCATCGGTTCGGGACCCGTAGGTCTCTCGGCGGTAATGACGTCACGACTGTACGGACCTTCAAAAGTGATCGCCATTGACGTCGACAACGCCCGTTTGACGCGCGCCAAGGACTTCGGCGCCACCAACACCGTCAACTCGGGAGACGCCGACTGGAAAGAACAGGTCATGGCTCTCACCGACGGTCAAGGTGTCGACGTCGCCATTGAGGCCGTTGGACTGCCCGAGACGTTCACCATGGCGACCCTCATTGTCCGACCTGGAGGAAGTGTCGCGAACATCGGCGTGCACGGCAAGCCCGCGCAATTGGCGCTCAACGAGCTGTGGATCAAGAACATCGACATCTCGATGGGATTGGTGAACACCAATACCCTGGGCATGCTCTTGAAGCTCGTCGCAGAGCACAAGCTACCGGCCGAAAAGTTCGTGACCCACGAATTCTCGTTCGACCAGGTCCTCGAAGCGTACGACGTGTTCGCGAACGCCGCCAAGCACGACGCCCTCAAGGTGCTCATCCACTAGCACGCGGTGCGTCACAGTGCATGTACCGAGAACAGATGAGTTCTTGATACATGCACTGTGGCGCAACGTAGTGTCAGTCGCTCTTACGCTGTACGACGTACAACGCTCGCGGTGATTCGTCGGTGGCGACGCCGCCGACAGTGTCACTCTCCTCAAGCAAGTCGAAGTACGGTGCGAGCGCGTCACGTACCCGCGAAAGTGGGACACCCAGCTCGGGGATTCGCTCATGGTGCAGGATGAAGTCGTCATCGCTCACGTGTTCGAAGATTCGTATGTCCCACATTGATATCTGCCCATCATCGAATGAGACGTCCATGATCAGCGTGTGGCCATCGAAATCATGGACCCACGGCACCATCTCGGCGAGTTCACGAAGCCGTCCGACGGTGTTGACGTCAAAGATGAACAGGCCGCCCTTGTTCAAATGGGCTCGAACGTTGTCGAACACACTGAGCCAGCCGTCAAACGTCGTGACGTGGTTCAACGTGTCATAGACGCACACGATCACGTCGAACTTCTCGCCGAGCGAGAACGAGGTGATATCGCCCTCGATGAGGCGTGCGTGGGGACAACGACGACGCGCGTACGCCAGCATCTCCTTGGAGAGATCAATGCCGGTGAGTGAGAGACCCGAACCGAGCCCCGCCAGGACCGCACCCGTGCCGCACCCGAGCTCAAGAACAGAGCCTGCATCGGGTCGATAGGTCGAGATGGCCTTGAGAATCTGGAGAATCCGCTCTCGCGGCTCCTCGTTTACGGCGTCGTAGAAGCGGGCGAACGTCTCGTAACTCGTCATGGCAGAGTATGGCACGAGGGCTTCAGTTCACACTGAAAGCGACCTGAGGTGGGGGTGGACTCTAAGCGAGCGACAAAGAAACGAAACCCACCCGTTTGTCCTCCGAGCAAGTACTCGGCGCCATCAGGCAATGACCTCACCCGGCGAAGTCATCGGGCATCTGGATGGCGACGACAAGACCACGTACGGTGATGACCCCGTCCACCTGGACGGTGGACGAAATGGTGACCTTACGGCCACTGATTTCGTCCACCTGACCTCGGATCTCCAGTTCGGGCCCAAGCGTCGTTGGCTTCAGATACCTGACCTCAAGCGACCCGGTTACGAACCTGAACGGCGGCAGGGAGTCCATCTCGCGCCCTTCTGATCGGTACATCGCGCCCGCGGCGGTGCCGGTGCTGTGACAGTCGATCAGCGACGCCAGCAGTCCGCCGTAGACAATCCCGGGAACAGCTGTATGGAACGGTTGTGGTGTGAATCTCGTCAGACTCTGCTCGCCGTCCCAGTACGTCTTGATACGGTACCCGTGCTCGTTGAGGCTTCCACAGCCGTAACAGTGCGCAAGATGCTC
>JAJXXA010000141.1 GCA_021781335.1 Actinomycetes bacterium | reverse complement strand
TATTGAACCTCGAGGGTCTCTGGACCCGCTACGAGGACCCGACCCCGCTCTTTGATGAGATCACTGAACTCGCCGACGACAAGGCGACTGCGCGCATGCAGCAGATGTACTTGGAGCCCATCAAGCTTGAACTGGTCGCCGAGCGCATCCGTCAGATGAAGGCCGCCGGGATCACGACCTCGGCGTCGGTGACGCCAGCACGCACCGACTGGATGGCCAAGACCATCCTTGACGCGGGCCTGGACATCCTCGTGATTCAAGGCACCGTGGTGTCGGCGGAGCACGTGTCAAAGACCGTCGAGCCGCTCAACTTGAAGAAGTTCATCCGTGAGTTCGAGTTGCCCGTCATCGTCGGTGGCTGTGCGAGCTACCAAGCGGCCTTGCACCTGATGCGAACCGGCGCTGCTGGTGTGCTGGTCGGGGTCGGACCAGGTAACGCCTGTACCTCACGCGCAGTACTGGGCATTGGCGTACCCCAAGCAACGGCGATCGCGGACGTGGCGGGTGCGCGTATGCGTCACCTCGACGAGACCGGCGTCTACGTGCACGTCATCGCCGACGGTGGCATGAGCAAGGGCGGCGACATCGCCAAGGCCATTGCCTGTGGCGCGGACGCGGTCATGGTGGGCTCGCCGCTCACGAGCGCGGTTGAGGCACCCGCGCGCGGTTTTCACTGGGGAATGGCGACCTTCCACCCGACGCTGCCCCGAGGGACACGCGTGCGCACGCAGGTCCGCGGCACCTTGAAGGAAGTCCTGCTCGGGCCCGCGCACGAGAACGACGGACGTCTCAACTTGTTCGGCGCGCTGCGCACGTCGATGGCCACGTGTGGCTACGAGACGCTGAAGGAGTTCCAGAAGGCCGAGATCATGCTGGCGCCGTCGCTGCAGACTGAAGGAAAGCAGTTGCAACGCTCCCAGGGCGTAGGCATGGGCCATTGACCTCGAACGTCCTCGTCGTTGACTTCGGGGCCCAGTACGCCCAGTTGATCGCTCGACGTGTGCGTGAAGCTCACGTCTATTCAGAGATCGTCCAGAGCACCATCACCGCCGAGCACGTACGGGTCAAGGCCCCTTCGGCGATCATCTTGTCTGGTGGACCCAAGTCGGTCTACGAGACGCCAGCGCCGTCGCTCGATCCAGAGATCTACGAGTTGGGTATCCCCATCCTCGGTATCTGTTACGGTGCCCAGTTGATGGCGCTGCAGCTCGGCGGTGACGTCGCGCGCACGGGCGCCGGTGAATATGGTCGCACGTCGCTTCGCCGGGTGGGCACCTCTCGCGTGATGGACGAATGGCCAGAGACGACGTCGGTGTGGATGAGCCACGGCGACGCCATCGCCGCGGCCCCGAGTGGTTTCGTCGTCACCGCCTCATCGCCCGAGGCGCCGGTCGCCGCCATGGAGGACGTCGAGCGAGCGCTCTACGCGGTCCAGTTCCACCCCGAGGTCGCCCACTCCGAACGGGGTCAGGAACTCATCGAGAACTTCTTGCACCACGTCGCGCGTATCCCCGCCACCTGGACCAATACTTCGATCATCGAAGACCAGGTCAGCGCTATTCGCGCCCAGGTCGGTGACGAGCGGGTCCTGTGCGCGCTCTCGGGCGGCGTCGACTCCGCAGTTGCGGCGGCGCTCGTCATCAAGGCCGTCGGCACCCAGCTGACGTGTGTCTTCGTCGACACCGGGCTGATGCGAAAGAACGAGGGCGAACAGATCGAAGAGACGTTCACCCGTCAGTTCGGCGTTGAACTGATCCACGTGAAGGCTCAGGACCGGTTCTTTGACGCACTCGCCGGAGTCACCGACCCCGAACGCAAGCGCAAGATCATCGGCGAGCTCTTCATCCGCGAGTTCGAGACCGTCGCGCGTGAGCTCGGTGAGGGCGGCGACGGACCGCGTTTTCTCGTCCAGGGCACCCTCTACCCCGACGTGATCGAATCGGGTTCTGGTCACGCCGCCAACATCAAGAGCCACCACAACGTCGGCGGTCTACCCGAGGACCTCTCCTTCGAACTCGTCGAGCCGCTTCGCAGCCTCTTCAAAGACGAGGTGCGCCACGTCGGTGAGGAACTGGGTCTGCCCGCCGAGATCGTCTGGCGACAGCCCTTCCCGGGTCCCGGTCTCGGAGTGCGCATTGTGGGCGAGGTCACGCGCGAGCGCGCCGAGATCTTGCGCAACGCCGACCACGTGGTCGTCGACGAGATCAAGAAGGCTGGTCTGTACCGAGAACTCTGGCAGAGCTTCGCCGTGTTACCGGCGGTGCGTACAGTCGGGGTCATGGGCGACGGACGTACCTACGCGTATCCGATCATCATTCGTGCGGTCACGAGTGATGACGCGATGACCGCAGACTGGGCTCGCCTGCCCCACGACGTCATCGAACGAATCGCCAACCGGCTCATTCGTGAGGTCGAAGGGGTCAACCGCGTGGCGCTCGACGTGACGAGCAAGCCGCCTGGCACCATTGAGTGGGAGTGAAGTCCTCGATATTTGACGAGTCACTGTGGGCGAATGGATCAAGCGAGCCCGCGCGACTCGATCCGTCGGCACTGCTCGAGGGGCTCACCGAGCCCCAACAACGTGCGGTCCTCCAGCGTGGTGGGCCGTTGCTCGTGATCGCGGGTGCGGGCTCGGGCAAGACCCGCGTATTGACCCGACGCATCGCGCACATCCTCGCCTCGGGTGACGCGCGCGCCTGGGAGATCATGGCGATCACCTTCACCAACAAGGCCGCCGACGAGATGAAGCGGCGTGTGGTCGAACTGGTGGGCGAACAGGCGGACCGCATGTGGGTCTCGACCTTTCACTCGGCGTGTCTTCGCATGTTGCGCGCGAACGCTGAGGTGCTCGGCTACGCGCGCGGTTTCACGATCTATGACGCCGGCGACGCCGAGAGCGCGGTCGAACGCATCATGAAAGAACTGAACCTGGATACCAAGCGTCTCTCTGCGCGCAGTGTTGCGAGTGCGATTTCGGCCGCGAAGAACGAGATGCTCTCCGCGGGTGCGTACCTGGCGTCGGGTCACGGTGACGACCCCCATCATCGACGCGTCGCTGAGATCTATCGGCTGTACGAAGAGCGTTTAAAGATCGCCAACGCCATGGACTTCGATGACCTACTGCTCAACGCCGTCGAGATGATGCGTCGCGACCCCGAGGTGCTGCACTCCTATCAACGTCGCTTCAAGTACCTCCTGGTCGACGAGTTCCAAGACACCAACGGCGTCCAGAACGAACTCGTGCTGATGCTCGCCGCCGAGCACCGCAACCTGTGCGTGGTGGGCGACTCGGACCAGTCCATCTACCGCTTTCGCGCGGCGGACGTGCGCAACATCCTCCAGTTCGAACAGCGCTTCCCCGATGCGGACGTGATCCTGCTCGAGCAGAACTTCCGCTCCACCCAGACGATCCTCGACGCGGCCAACGCCGTCATCGCAAAAAACGCCAGTCGTCACGCGAAGAACCTCTTCACCGAAGGCGCCGAGGGCGAGAAGATCCGCCTCTATCGCGCGGGCGACGAATACGACGAGGGGCGTTGGGTAGCAAGCGAACTGCGGCGCCTTCGAAGCGAGGCGTCGCTCGACTGGAACCAGATGGCGGTCTTCTACCGCACCAACGCCCAGAGCCGTGTCCTCGAAGAAGAGATGCTGCGCGCCGCGATCCCGTACCGGGTCATCTCGGGGACGCGCTTCTATGACCGCAAGGAGATCAAGAACGCGCTCGCCTACGCGAGACTCATCGTCAATCCACGCGACGAGGCTTCCGCGCGACGGGTGATCAACGAACCCAAGCGCGGTATTGGCGACGCGGCCCAGGCGAAACTCGGCGCGTACGCGGCCGAGCACGGACTCTCGTTCGCCGAGGCCTCACACTACGCCAGCGCGGCGGGGTTGAGCGCGAAGGCGCTGCACGGCGCCCAGAAGTTCTCCTTCATGCTCGATGAACTGCGCGCGCTCGCGAACGACCTGAGCCCGCGCGAGATGATCGACGCAATCGTGCGAGAGTCGGGGATGGGTGACGCGCTTCGCGCGGAGAACTCTGACGAAGCGTACTCACGACTCGAGAACCTGGGTGAACTCGCCTCGGCGGCGTCCCAGTACGACACCTTGATGGACTTCGTCGAGCGCATGGCGCTCGTTGCGGACTCCGACCAACTCGACGGTGGCGCGGGCGCGATCTCTCTTATGACCCTGCACGTAGCGAAGGGTCTCGAATTCCCCGCCGTCGTCATCACCGGTCTCGAAGAGACGATCTTCCCGCATCGTCGCGCACTCTCTGACGAGGCGGAGCTCGAAGAAGAGC
>JAJXXA010000018.1 GCA_021781335.1 Actinomycetes bacterium | reverse complement strand
TACGAACACGGTCAGGTCACGGCGACCCAGGCGATCGCGCTCGGCGAGGTGCCGCTCAAGAAGTGGATGCTCGAACAGACCAAGAATCAAGAACTGAGCATGTTCACGTCGTTTCGACACGAGAGCGCGAAGAATCCCGAATCGCTGCCATTGACGACGGTGATACCCGCATTCGTGCTCTCCGAGATTCAAACGGCGTTCCTGATCGGCTTCATGATCTTCGTGCCCTTCATGATCATCGACCTCGTGGTGTCGGCGATCATGATGTCAATGGGTATGTACATGTTGCCGCCCACGTTGATCGCACTGCCGTTCAAGATCCTGCTCTTCGTCCTCGTCGATGGATGGACGCTGGTGGTCCACTCCCTCCTACTCTCTTTCAACCACTGACCCATGGACTCCTCGACCGTTTTGCACCTCGCGTCCCAGGCTCTGGTGCTGGTCGCTGAACTGGCCGGTCCGGTGCTCGTGATCAGTCTCGTCGTGGGCATGATCGTCGCGCTGTTCCAGGCCGTTACGTCGATCCAGGAGTTCACGTTGACGTTCCTGCCCAAGGTGGTCGCGATCGGGATCGTGCTGTTGCTGCTCGGCCACTGGATGCTCGGTATCACGGTCGCGTTCACCGAGCACCTGTACAACTCGATTCCGAGTCTCACGACGGGCCACTGATGGGCTTCAGCCTTTCGTCGAGCTTCGTGGTCGCGTTGGCGCTGGCGTTCGCGAGGTCCATCGCGTGGGTGAGCATCTGTCCTCCGTTCTCTAACACCGCGATCCCCAGGATGATGAAGATCGGCCTCGCCGGGTCCTTGGCGTACTTCGCGGCGGGTGCGCTCCAGCACGACGTCCTGCCCCAGAGTGATGCCCAGGTCATGGTCCAGCTCGTGGTCCAAGTACTGGTGGGTCTCGTGCTCGGCTACGTTGTCTCGCTCTTCGTGAACGCCGTCTCGAACGCCGGGCGACTGGTCGACTTGTTCTCTGGGATGAACCTGCCCCAGGCAATCGACCCCTTGTCCTTGCAGCAGTCGTCGATCTTTGGCCAGTTCTACAATCTCGTCGTCACGACGCTGCTCTTCACCACGGGCGCGGCGACCGTAGTCGTCGGCGGCTTCCTGCGCTCCTATCAGGCAATCGGCACTACCTTTCCCAAATTCGCTATGGGTTCGTTGGCCCAGAGCGTGACGAGCGACGTCGCCGCGTTCTTCGCCGCCGCCATGGAGATCGCGGCACCGCTCATCGCGGTACTGTTCTGCACCCAGCTCCTGCTCGCGCTGCTCTCCAAGGCGGCCCCTCAGATCAACGTCTTCGTCTTCGGTATGCCGCTGCAGATTCTCGTTGCACTCATTGGGGTGAGCATCGCTCTTATTGCGCTCCCCAATGACGTGATGAACATGGTCGGTCGGGCCATGTCCCAACTCTTCGGGGGCGGTTGATGGCGAACAAGTCCGATCGCACGGAGAAATCAACCCCCAAGCACAAAAAGGAGATGCGCGAGAAGGGGTCCGTCGCACGCTCTCAAGAACTCGGTGGGTGGGCGAGTACGCTGCTCGTCGCCTCACTGCTGCCGTGGTTGGGTGGTATCGCGGCAAATCGGATCGGTGCGTTCGCGGTCTTGACAACCGAGACCATGGGTCATCCGAGCATTGGTGGTGCGGTTGGATTGTTGGGTCACGGCCTCGCCACGGCGGCGTTCGCGGTCTTGCCGATCTTGTTGACCGGGGGCATCTTCGCGATTCTGATAGCCGTAGCCCAGGTGGGACTGCGTTTCACGCCTCAGGCACTGCGCGTCCAGGGCTCGCGGCTTTCTCCTAAGGCCGGTCTTAAGCGCATGATCTCCACCGAAGGCGCGTGGAACCTCGCGAAGACCGTCCTCAAGATAGTGGTGCTGGCCGTCGTTGGTTATCTCATCATGCACCAGCTGGTGATGAGTGTCCTCGGCGGCGCGACACTCCCGCTCCAGGCGACCCTGGCCGCGAGTTCTGGCACCGTCGTGAGCCTGTTTCGTCTCATTGGCGTCCTCGCGCTCGCGATCGCCGCGGTGGACTACTACTTCCAGCGGCGAAAGCACCAACAGGACCTGCGCATGACCAAACAGGAGATCCGCGACGAATATCGCCAAAGCGAAGGCAATCCTGAGGTGCGCCGTGCACTACGAAGCAAGGCGCGCAGCATCTCGAGAATGCACATGTTGAGTGCCGTCAGTGCTGCCGATGTCGTGGTCACCAACCCGACCCACTACGCCGTGGCCATTGCTTACAACCGGCGCGTCGACAATGCGCCACGCGTGGTGGCGAAGGGGGCTGACTACAACGCGATGCTGATCCGTGAACACGCGCGCACCTGCGGGGTCGTGATTGTTCAGAACCCACCGCTCGCGCGGGCGCTGCACGGTTCCTGTGAGGTCGATGACGTCGTGCCGCCCGCCCTGTATGCGTCGGTGGCGAGACTCCTGGCGCTCGTCTATTCGCTTTCGCCCTCGGCGCGGGTGTTTCGCCAGGTGCACGTCATGGTTGACTGACGGTGAATCGCGCGACGAGGCGTCGACTCGCGCTGGCCGGCCCCACCGTACCTGGGCGCTACGCGACGCGCCTGGTCGAAATTCGCCCTAATAATATTGTCACCCCTCTCAATTCTCGTGGCCAAGTGGTCGTAGTACTTGCAGGCTGAGGAAGGCCAGAGAGCGTCCAGGGACGGACACGAGTGGACGAAACGTCCTGGAGTTCAATGTCCCTGATCAGTCGACCCCACACTTCAGCGAAGGCCCAGGAGGGTCGTTGGACGCACCTCATACACATGGCGGTGCCGCTGTCGGTGGTCGCGGTCGTGGTGGTGCTCATCATTCCGCTACCCACATTCGTGATCGACCTGCTCATCACGGGGAACATCACGGGTTCGGTCCTCGTGCTGCTCACCGCCATGCAGGTGAAGCGACCCCTCGATTTCTCGGTGTTCCCCACGTTGGTGCTGATCGCGACCATGTTCCGTCTCGCGCTCAACGTGGCCGTGACCCGTCAGGTCCTCCTGCACGGCTACGCCGGCGTGGTGGTGTCGAGTTTCGGTCACTTCGTCGTCGGTGGTTCGATCGTCGTTGGACTCGTCATCTTCTTCATCTTGATCATCATCCAGTTCGTCGTGATCACCTCGGGGTCCGGTCGCGTCGCTGAGGTCGCCGCGCGCTTCACCCTCGATGGGATGCCCGGCAAGCAGATGGCCATCGACGCCGACCGCGCTTCGGGCGCGATCAGTGAACTCGACGCGCGACGCCGCCGTCGTGAGATCGCCGACGAGGCCGACTTCTACGGGGCCATGGACGGCGCCTCCAAGTTCGTTCGAGGCGACGCGGTCGCGGCGATCGTGATCACGATGGTGAACCTCATCGGCGGGCTCGCCATTGGAATCCTGCAGCGCCATCTAACGGTGTCCAACGCGATCGACACGTACAGCCTGTTGTCGGTCGGCGACGGACTCGTCTCCCAGGTTCCCGCGCTGCTGCTGTCGTTGTCGACCGGCATCATCGTGACGCGTTCTGCCACTGAGCACGACCTCGGTCACGACGTTGTCCAGCAGCTCTCGCGCTTTCGAAGGATCGTGCGAACGACCGGCGTGGTCATGGCGACGCTGGCGCTCGTGCCGGGATTGCCGAAGATCCCCTTCGTCATCGTGGGCGGCCTGGTCTACTACTTCGGTACGAGACTCCCCAAGGACCTGCAAAGCGGTGCGTCCAGCGCCGACGAGTCACCGATCATCGACCCACAAGACGAATCGGCCGAGACCCTCGCCGCCGGTATGGCGGTCGAACCGCTCAGTCTCGAGCTCGGCGTCGACTTGATTGATCTGGTCCAGGTCGAACGTGGGGGTGACTTGCTCGACCGGGTGAAGGCTCTTCGACGTAACGTCGCCAAAGAGCTCGGGATCGTGATGCCGCGCGTGCACACGCGTGACAATCTCGACCTGCCCAACGACGAGTACGCCATCCGTGTGCATGGGGTGGAGGTCGCTCGAGGCCAAGCTCCTCGGGGCAAGCTGCTCGCAATCGGTGAGAACCTCGACGGACTGAGCGGTGTGGACACCCGCGATCCCGCCTTTGGCGGTCGCGCGAAGTGGATACCCGTGGGCCTCAGTCACGAGGCTGCGGTGGCGGGGGTGACGGTGGTCGACCGCTCGGCGGTCGTGACGACCCACCTCGCCGAGATCGTGCGCGAACACGCCGGGGACCTGTTGTCACGCCAGGACACGAAGCTGCTGCTCGACGCCGTGAAGACATCGAATCCGGTGGTGCTCGACGAAATGGCCGCCGCGAACCTCACCCTCGGTGACATCCAGGG
>JAJXXA010000092.1 GCA_021781335.1 Actinomycetes bacterium | reverse complement strand
GACGCGGTCGTTCGAGTGAGTGAGCTCGCCCTCACCCACGACGACCCTCGCTGTCGCGAGACGGCGATCGCGGCGCTCGGTGCCTTCGGGGACGAACGGGGTCGTCACGCAGTGCTCGCGGCGCTCGATGACAAGCCCGCGGTTCGCCGTCGTGCGATCGTGGCGTTGTCGAACTTCGAGGGACCCGACATCGACGACGCCCTCGCGCGCGCGAGCGAGGACCGCGACTGGCAAGTGCGCGCCGCGGTCGATCAGCTCACCAAAGACGAACCCGACTAACGGTCGGCGCTTCGAAGCAACGTGTGCAAAGAGGACATCTCCTCAAGACACATCTGAAGACCGTCGATGACGATGATGTCGGGATTGGGTGCCACCGTGACATCGACACCGGTGTTGGCGGCGATGAGTTCGGCGAAGTCGTTCAGTTGCGCGTGTGATCCAACGAGACTCAACCCGCGCGAGCTCACGTCCTGGGAGAGGTCGGGAGGTGCGTCGCCCAGGCAGTCTTGGATCATGCGCACCGTTGTCGTGACGACGTCGTGCAGCGCAGCGTTGACCAATTCCGCACTCACGTCGACCTCGACGAGCTCACCGCGGTCGACGGTCCTTCCGCTCACGACCTCCATCGCACCGCGCGTGCGCTCGAGTGCCGAGGAAAGGTGGATCTTCAACATCTCGATGGTGAGCGGTGCGACGACCACGCCGTGGCGCAGGCGAAGCAGCGTCGCGATGGCGTTGTCAATGTCGTTGCCGCCGATGCGACGCGCGCTGCTGGTGACGATGCCGCCAAGTGAGATGAGCGCCGCCTCGGACGCTCCCGCCCCCAGCACGGTCACCGCCGAGCCGACGGGGTCCTGGACGGGGAGCCCTAGACCGATTGCGGCGGCGATGGGTGCCTCGATGAGACTCACCTCGCGCGCGCCCGCCTGGATCGCGGCCTGGCGCAGTGCGCGACGCTCGATCGCGGTCGCGAGCGAGGGCACGCTCATCACCACGCGCGCCCGACTCAGCTTGGAGACACCGGCTCGATCGAACAGACCCGAAATGAGCCGAGCAGTGACGTCGAAGTCGACCGTCGCCCCCTGGGCCAGCGGACGAAAGACGACCACGTGTCGCGGCGTTCGCCCGACCATGTCAAGGGCCCCGTGTCCGACCTCGACGACGTCGCCCGAGTTCGTGTCGATCGCCACCAGCGTCGGCTCGTTGAAGATAAGCCCTCGCTGGGCCGTCGCGAGACGCGTGTGCGATGTCCCGATGTCGAGTGCGACGTCTGTAGCCATGGGACACGATGTTAGGTCGCATCAGGACCCCCGCATTCCTGGCTACAAATGTCGCTGATTCCTCTAAGTTGGTGCCATGAGTGATAACCCTCTCGGCGGTATGTTCGGCGACATCTTCAATCTCCTGGGCCAGCAGGGGCCCGACGCGTGGTTCCAGACCGCGACGCAGTTGGCCCTCAATATCGCACGAGGTGAGGACGGCGATCCCAACCCTCAGCCCATTGAACGCCAACGCCTCGAGGAGCTCGCCCCATTGGTGGGCCGACACGTCGATGCCCTCTTCGAGGTGGCGAGTGAACCCGTCGTCACCGCCGTCAACCGCAGCGCCCTCACCCTCGCCGCGCTCGCCCAGTGGAAGCCCTTGATCGAGCCGATGATCTCGAGCCAACACCCGCAGAGTTCGGCGCTCGACCTCGAAGAGAATCAGATGATGGCCCAACTGATGGCGACCATCGGGCCGCTGTTCACCGGCTTTCAGATGGGTTCAGTGGCCGGTCACTTCTCAGAGCGCGCCTGGTCGCTCGCGGTGCTGCCACTGCCGCGTCTCAACGACGAGCGGCTCCTCGTCGTCAACAACTTGGCGAGTTTCGCCGAAGCGTGGTCGCTCGAGCGAGACGAGGTGTACGTCTTCGCGCTCGCCCAGGAATTCGTCGCGTCACTCATCCTCACCCAACCCGGCACCGGTGACGCGCTTCGCGCGCTGCTCATCGATGCGGTGCGCGAAGCGAGCGCCGCCCAGAGCGACATAATGACCCGCCTGCAGACCATGATCAATCCCGAGGACCTCTCGTCGATCATGAGCAACCCCGAAGCGCTGCTCGACGGCATCGAGGTGCCCGACGAGACCGACGCGACGCGCGCCATCAACGCCGCCGCGAGCGTGTTGAGCGCGTTCTTCGAACACGCAGCGCACCAGATCACGGCCGCGCTTCTCGGTCCGAGGCCCGCACTGGTCGAGGCGTATAAGCGCCACCGTCGAAGCGACGCTCGCGGTGAGGATGCGGCCGCTGCACTCTTTGGCATCTCGACCCAGGGACCCCACCACGACCTCGCACGCGACTTCGTCACGTCGCTCAGCGAGCGTCACGGTCTTGGGGTGTTCGATGCACTGCTGCGTGTGGACGGACTACCCACCTACGACGAGTTGAGCGACCCTGACGCCTGGTTTCAGCGCGTCACGACTTCGCCGTTGGCTTAGGCCTCGGCCTCGTCGTAACCGAGGTTCCACTCGACCAACAAGTTCTCTCGCTCCGCGTCGCGGTTGACACGTTCGCGATTACGTCGAAACTGTGGGTCGTGAGGGGGAAGGAAGCGCAGGCGTGCGTCGATCCGGTCGACGAACGCCTGAATCTGCTCTTCGTCACCAAAGACCATCCGGCACTCCCAGTGAGGAGCGACGGGGCCAAGATAGATGACTTGGACGTGACCAACGGGGTCGATGACCTCGGTGGATTCTGTGGTCGGGACCTGGCTCACGGTGCTCCTTCAACTACGACACAACTAGTGGTTATTCATTCTACTGGTTGAAATCACGCCACTTCCCAACACTGCATATCCACGGCACCTCCCATCGAGATTGGCTCACTATCCTCTAGAGCACCGTGTTCGAATGTGTGATCAATATCTCCGAAGGGCGTGATCAAAGGCTCCTCGACGAACTCGCCCGGGCGGGCGGACCCTCGCTCAGAGACGTCCACGCCGACCCCTGGCACCACCGTTCGGTGTTCACCTTGATCAACGAGCCCGATCGACTGAGCGTCGACGTACACGCACTGATTGCCTGGGCGTACGAAGTCCTCGACATCTCTGCCCACCAGGGTGTGCACCCGAGGTTCGGGGTCGTCGACGTCGTGCCCTACGTCGCCCTCGCGCGCGCCGATGCGCCGCTCAGCGAAGCCCTTCGAGACGAGACCGCTCGATGGGTCGGTGCCACCTACGACGTACCGGTGTTCCTCTACGGGCACGTCACGAACGGCGCCCAACGTTCGTTACCCTACGTGCGCGCGCACGCATTCAAGGATCTCGCGCCGGATTTCGGGCCCCCGACGGCTTCGCCGCGCTGGGGTGCAGTCGCGCTCGGCGCCCGGCCGATACTGGTCGCCTGGAATCTCTGGCTGCGCGCCACGAGTATCGAGCGGGCACGAGAACTTGCGGCGCTGGTGCGAGGAGCTGGTGTTCGCTCACTGGCATTCGAGGTGGGTGACCAGGTGCAAGTGAGCTGCAACCTGATCGACGTGCACACTGTACGACCCTCGCAGATCTACGACCGCGTCGAGTCAATGCTCGAAGGCGCTCAGTCCATCAGTCGCGCTGAACTCGTAGGACTGGCACCACTTTCACTTCTCGAGCGCGAGGACCCCGCTCGATGGGCCCAACTGGGACTCGACCCGACCGCGACGATCGAGCGCCGGATTCAACCGATCAGCCCGCCTGGGAACGACGCTCAATAGCTCGCGCGCGGCGAAGGCGACGACGCTCGCGTTCGCTCATTCCGCCCCAGATCCCGAACTTCTCGCCGTTGTCCAAGGCGTACTCGAGGCAGTCCCCGCGAACGACGCAACCACGGCACACTTCCTTGGCCTCACGGGTTGAGGCGCCGCGCTCGGGAAAGAAGAGGTCAGGGTCCACACCCATGCAATTCGAACGTGCCTGCCATCCGCGATCTTCCATACCGCTCATCAGTTCGACGATTTCCACGTTGTATTCCTCCCCGTCGATGGCTCCGCGCCACCGATGTAATTACAACGGTGTCATTGTGCCGGGGTTTGGGATGAATTGCAAATTGAATTTGCGATATTCCTGATAAATCCTTATTTCACTCGCGGTTCAGCCCGCTCGGTGACTCCGCACGAAATCGTCGAGGGCGTAGACCCCCAACTCGTCGACCGACGTGTAGAACGTGCGTCCCTTGTTCACCCGACCGATCTGTTCTACGAAGGGGAACTGACTGCGCTCGATGTCGAGGGCGAAGGTATTGATGGTGATACCGGCCTTGGTGCAACGAAGCACCTCGGCCATGGTGCGCTCGAGCGTCTCGCGCACCGGGGGCCAGGAGAAGAACGGTTCACCATTGTCCATGAGGTGCGCGGTGGGCTCGCCGTCGGTGACGACCACGACCTGGCGTTCACCGCGCTCGGCGCGCATCAGATGTCGACTGAGCGCGAGGGCGTGTTGGAGGTTGGTGCCGTAGGCGTAATCGATGCTCAGCGCCGGAATGTCCTCGATGCGCAGTTCCTGGGCGGTCTCGCCAAAACCCACGACCGCAACGAAGTCGCGCGGGAACTTCGAGCGGATCAACTGGGTGAGCGCGAGCACCATCTTCTTCGCCGGCACGAGATTGCCCCTCATGGCCATCGAGAGCGAGAGGTCGATCGCGAACACCGTCGCGGAGCGACGAGTCGACTCGAACTCCTCGACCTCGAAGTCATCGGGGTGCAGGCGTACCGGTGTACCGGGGCCCTGGCGAAAAACGGCGTTGCGAAGCGTCTTGGGCAGATGCAATGCGAAGGGCTCGCCCGGTTCCCACGCCTTGGACGACTCCTCTCGATCGCCACCTCGAGAGACGGTCGACTCACGGTGCGCACCGAGCGCCGGCGAGTCACGAAGCTGGCCGAAGAGATCCTTTAGCGCCTGTTGGGCGATCTGGCGCACACCTTTCGGGCTCAACGTGAGTTCCCCGGCGCTGCGGTCGACGAATCCCCGGTCCTTTAGGCCTTTCAGCGCCTTTTGCAGGCGCGTGATGTGTGCCGCCGCGTCGGGGCCCAGATTTCTGCGAACGGCCTCGACGTCCACTTCGGGTAGTCCTTGGGCCGCGTTGGCCTTACCGAGGAACTCCTCGAGACCTCGAAGTTCGCCCAGTTGCTCGGCGATCGAGGTGGCGTCGGCGAACGAAGACCCCGCGTCGCCACGCATCCGATGCGCGCGGTTCCAGTCGATGTCGGGTGTTGCTTGGCGCAGATTCGACACGAGCCGATTCATCGAGAAGTTGAGGTCCATGTCGCTCATCATCTGATTGAACAACGCGCGCAGTTCTCCTTGTTGCTCCGATGACAAGGAGTTGAACATCGCCTCGGCGGCGGCGGCGCGCTCGGCCATTGCCCGCACCACGTCCTCGAGACTCTCGGCGCCGGGAAAGAAATCGCCGAAGTTCTCCATGAAGTCCTCGAACGAGGGATCGAGCGGCTCGCCGCGACGGTCCTGTTCGATCATCGTCGACAGGGCGTCCATCATCGCACGCATGCGCGCCAGCTCCTCGGGGTCGGGCTGACCCATGAACTGCTTGCTCTGTTCGAAGTACGTGTTGAGCACGTCTTGTTGGAGTTCGTTGGTGAGTGCGTCGAACTGCTCGCGCGCCTCTGACGACACGAATTCGTAGTGCGCGTAGTCGCTGATCCGCTCGCTCAAGCGGTCGCTCATCAACTCTTGTTGCATGCGACGTTGCTCGACGAGGTCGCGCGTCACCTGCTTACGTCGCTCGTCATCAGAGGCCTCGGCGTCACTCAGGAGTTGGTCGAGTTCATCGCGCTCCACCTGTTCGATCTCATCGAGCCAGTCGCGGTAGCGCTGCATCTCGCCGTCGGGGTCCGCGTGTTGTTCGAGCTCGCGTCGCTTCGCGCGGGTGCGCTCGAGAAGTTCGCGTAGACCTTCGATGCGCTCCCCCTCGGCGGTCACGAATCCCTCACGCAACAATCGGTCCATTGCTTCTTCGAGGTCGCCGTGTTCCATGAAGTCGTCGGCCAGTAGTCGCAGCATCTCTTCGACGTCGAGGTCGCTGAAATCATCCCCCTCGCCAAATCGTCGAAAGCCGTAGCGAACGGGCATCAGCGGTTACGCGTGCGATAGAGGGCTCTCGCCCCCGACGCGTCCTTCGCGAGTCGTTTGGTGAGATAGAGCCCTTCGAGCACGAGTTCGGTCGCCGCCGCGAGCTCACCGTCGCTCGCGCCGGGTCCCGCCACCCGTCGAACCGGCGCCGCGAGTGCGGGCATGGCCGCCAGTACCGCAACGTAGTCCCGGTCGGGCAGGTCGTCACCCGTGTGCACGAGGGCCTCGGCCCCGAAGGCCGCGACGATCTCGGGCGCCTCTTCGAGTAACACGTGCTCGGCGAAGCACTGACGGACCGCGAGCGCTATCAGGGCGGCGATGACCTGGTCCGAATCGCTGTCGTCCATGGTGTCGAATTCGATCTTTCCTTGGGTGGACTGGACCATGGCACTCAGGTCGCTCACGCGAGGCACCACCGTCTCGTCGTGGGTGCGCAGCATTCGACGCAGCGCGCTCGCGACGACCGTCTCGTAGTTGGCGATCGAGAGTCGCACCGACACCCCCGAGCTCTGGGAGATGACGTGACTCTTTCGAGCCAGGTGGCTCACCCGCGCGACGATATCGTCGATGAACCACGGCACCTTGATGGGCACCGGCGCCGTCGGCAGTTTCGCCTCCTGGTGGATGATCGCGATCTCGGTCGTGATCTCGTAGGGGTAGTGCGTGCGAATCTGGGACCCGAAGCGGTCCTTCAGCGGCGTGATCAGGCGGCCACGGTTCGTGTAGTCCTCGGGGTTGGCGGTCGCGAGCACCAGGACGTCGAGCTCGAGGCGCACCAGGTGCCCACGGATCTGCACGTCGCGCTCCTCGAGCACGTTCAAGAGCCCGACCTGGATGCGCTCAGAGAGGTCGGGGAGTTCATTCATCGCGAAGATGCCCCGATTGGACTTGGGTACCAGGCCGTAGGAGAGCGCGCGCGGGTCATCGAGGTACAGCCCCCCGGCGACCTTGATCGGGTCGACCTCGCCAATGAGGTCGGCCATTGAAGTGTCCGGCGAGGCGAGCTTCTCGGCAAAGCGACGAGAGCGATGCACCCAGGCGATCGGCGTGTCGTCGCCCTTCTCGGCGACGAGGTCGATCCCGTAGGCCGAGATCGGCGCGTACGGATCGTCTCTCACCTCTGAGCCCTCGATGATCGGGAGCCACTCATCGAGCAGTTCGACCAGTGAGCGGATCATGCGCGTCTTCGCCTGGCCGCGCTCGCCGAGGAGAATGATGTCGTGACCCGCGAGCAGCGCGGTCTCGAGCTGTGGCAGCACCGAGTCCTCGTAACCGAGCACCGCCGAGGTGAGGGCTCGACCCTCGCTCAGGCGGCGCTCGAGATTGACGCGCAACTCCTCACGGACGCTCGTTGAGACGTAGCCGCTCGCGCGCAGTGCGCCGAGCGTGGTGGGCAGGTCCAGGGGTGCAAGTGGAGTACTCATGTCTGTACCTTATGAGCCGCTACCCCTTCGAGCGACCCCGAGCCAGAACGCCTAGGAACCAGCGGGCACGCTCGAAGTGGTGGTGGTGCTCGAGGTAGTGGGACTGCTCGATCCCGGCGTGGTACCCGGTGTCGTCGCGCGACAGCCCTGGCCGACGAGGGTGAGTCGTTGGGCCTGGGCGCCGCTCACGCCCGGGACCAGGCCCCGACTGCGCCATTCGCACGCCCACGAATTCGGCTCGGCCATGGCCACGAAGAAATCACGCTGCCAGCCCGTCTCGTAGATCGAGGGGTTGTGCTCGGCGAAGGGGATCTGCACTGGGAACACGCCACCACTGGTGTGCAGCGGCGCGAACGAGGCACCCATGATCGGCCAGTAGGGGTTCATGTCGAGTTCCATACCCGACACGGCCCCCACGCGAACCAGGGCCTCGCCGACCTGGGTGGCGCTCACGCCGGTCATGGTCGCGACGTAGACGAGGTTGCCCTTCGCGTCGACGCCGAGTCCGGTGCGAGCGACCAGGGGCACATTGTGCAGCGGTGAACCCCATTGCTGCCAGTTCGCTGACAACGCCGCCGGTGTGAGCCGTCCGTGCAGCACGAGTGGCGCCAGATTCTGACGTAGGGCCACGGGATCAAAGCCCGGTGCCGGGAACGAGGGACTCCCCCACACCCCCATGCTCCAGTGGCCCGCGGCGTCGATGGCGATGGTCATGAACCCGCGCACCATGGGCTCGAGGGTGAGGCCATCGACTGCCGCGCCGCCGCCACCACCGGCTTTCTTGAAACCCCCATTGAACACCGCCACCACCCCAGCGAGTCCTTCGGAGGGCCAGAAGATCGCGGGACCGGCGTCGACGGGCACCTCGCGTGGCGACGTCGGCGGATCGACACTCCCGATGTGCCAGCGCAGCAACGTCGTACGCGCACGAAGTCGCAGCACGCGAAAGACTGCCGCGCCCACCCGCACGTCTCGGTAGTCCACCATGACACCGCGCGCGGACGAACTGGCGACCCGCCAGCCCGCCGCCGGTCGCTCGGGGGGCAGTGTGGTCGTCGTGGTGGTGCTCGTCGAGGTCGTCGTGGTGGTGGCCGTGTCGTGGCTGTACACGTAGGAGCCCAGTCCGCCGAGCACCAACACCGTGCTCACCGCGATGGCGACTATCCGGCCCACACCCTTGGTCCTAGCACCGCGCGCCACGAAGTGGCTTAGCGATCGACCGTGCGAGTCCCCGGCCCGGTCTCTTTATCCGTCTCGTCGACGATGAAGGTCGGTACCTCGCTCGCCTCTAGCTCAGAATGCACGTCGTCCACGTAGACCGGTGCGGCCGTGGCCACGTACTCGCCTTCCGCGGTGCGCGTGACGACGTTGGTGGTCTTGCGCTTGCCGCCGCCTTCGACCACACGTAGTTCCTGACAGATCTTCCAGGTGACCGGGTACGCAACGAACGGCGAGAGGATCACCAAGATCCGCATGCCCCAGAGGACCTGGTTGAGGGGCAGGTGAAAGAAGTTGGCGATGACGTCGGTCGAACTCGCGATGAACAGCATCGAGAGCAGTGCCAGCACGGCGACGCCGGCCGCGGTGCGCTTGGGGCGATTGCTCGGTCGGTCGAGCAAGTTGTGCATCGCAAAATCCTTCGTGAGCTTGCGTTCGAACGCGGGCCACACGTAGGCGATGTTGAAGAGAATGCCCGGCAGGATCACGGCGGGCACCGTCACCTCGAGCGGGATCGTATAACCAAAACTATGGAACGACCACGACGGCCAGATGCGAAGCGCGCCGTCGAGGAAACCCATGTACCAGTCTGGTTGGACGGCGTAGGAGATTCTCGACGCCTCATAAGGACCGAACTGCCAGATGGGGTTGATCTGAGCGAACGCACCGAGCAGCGCGGTCACTCCCGCCACGATCAACAAGAAGCCCGTGGTCTTGGCCATGAACACGGGGAACATGGGTGTGCCCACCACGTTGTTCTCCGTGCGCCCCTTGCCGGGGAACTGCGTGTGCTTCTGGCGTACCAGGAGGAAAAGGTGCGCGCCCACGAGGCCGAGGATGAGTGCGGGCACGATCAGCACGTGCAAGATGAAGAACCTCGGGATGACCATCGTGCCCGGGAAGTTGCCACCGAAGACGAGAAAGCCGAGGTAGGAACCGACGACCGGGATCGAGAGGATGATCGAGTAGGCAATGCGGATACCGGTGCCCGAGACCAGGTCGTCGGGCAGCGAGTATCCGAGAAAGCCGTTGACGATCGCGAGGATCATCAGCGTGGTGCCAATGGTCCAGTTGAGCTCACGTGGCTTGCGGAATGCGCCGGTGAAGAAGACGCGTGCCATGTGCACGACGATCGCGCCGATAAAGATGTCGCAGGCCCAGTGGTGCATCTGGCGCATCAACAGTCCCGCGCGAACCGCAAAGGACAGGTTCACCGATGACGCGTACGCCTCGGTGACGCGCTGGCCGTCGAGGGGCAGATAGCTGCCGTGGTAGGTCGTGAGGGCGGTGCTCGGGATGTAGTACAGCGTCAGGAACACGCCGGTCGCGAGCAGGACAACGAACGAGTAGAGCGCGATCTCGCCGAGCATGAAGGACCAGTGGTCGGGGAAGATCTTGTCCAAGAAGGTGCGCCCGCCCTTGGCCACCCCCAACCGGTCGTCGAGCTCGTTGAGTGCGTGTCCGACCTTGCCGTAGGGTCCCGCGGCGGCCTGCTTGGCGCGCTTGGTGTTGATGACCTCGGAACTCATGAACGCTCCCAAAATCCAGGGCCGACCGGCTGGCCGTAATCCTTCTGTGCACGTATGTAGCCGTCAGCGTCGATATAGAGCGGCAGCTGGGGCAGCGGTCGTGGCGCGGGGCCGAAATTGGGCACCGCGCCGTTGGTCGCGTTGAACATCGACTGGTGACATGGACACACGAGCAACTGGAGTTGCTGCTCGTAGAGTCCGACCGGGCACCCGAGGTGCGTGCAGAGCTTGGAGTACGCAATGTAGCCCGCCGGGCCCCACGACTCACGTCCCTTTTGGGTCGTGAAGTCCTGGTTGGAGATTCGAATCAGCACCGTCTGGTCAACGGCCTGGCCGTTGTCGGTGTCCTGGAAGCCCTCGGGATAGACCGTGACGATCGAGCCGACCGCGAGGTCACCCTTGTGCACGCGTCGCCCCGTGATGTCAACGGCGAAACTCCCGGGTCGCCAATCGGTGTGGAACAAGGTGGACTTGGGCAACGGACCGAGGCTTCGAATGAGCGGGAAGATCGCGACCACGCCGAAGATTCCGAGCCCACCGCCGAGCAGGCCGCCGAGCATCTTTCGTCGCTTGATGACCGTGCCACCACGCTCAACGATTGCGGCCGCGAACGCGTTGCGGTCGCTCTCTGAGTTGGCCAGCGTGTGACGCTCCTCGACGAACGGGCCCCTCGGCATGAGGTACTTGCCCCACGCGACCAGACCGACGCCGAGAAAAAAGAGGCCGCCACCCATCGTCGCGCCCAACGTCCAGGGCTTCGCATTCACCCAGTAACACGCTCCGAAACCGATGACCAGGATGATGCCAACGAGAAAGCACATGGCGATGACGCGCTCGACCAGTTGGGGGTTGCGCGCCGCCGGCTGCAGGTGCGGATCATTGGCCGCCAGTCCGCTCAACGCCACGGGCGTGCGGGATTCGTCGTGTTCGCTCACTGGCGCTCTCCTACCCAGAATCCGACGAGGGCCAAAATGCCCACGCCAAGTAACAGTCCAACGAAACCCTCGGCCACTGGCCCGAGGCCGCCCAGTCCGAGACCACCGATGTTCTGGGGGTGCTGGATCTCGGTGGTGACGTACTTCACGATGTCACGGACCTGGAAGTCGCTCAGGTTGCCGGTGAATCGGGGCATGTTGCCGGGGCCGGTGCGAATCGCCTCGACGACCTGGTACGCGGGGATGTTGCGCAGCGATGGTGCGTAGGTACCCTGGGCCAGGGCGTCGCCGTCACCTTCAATGGTGTGACACGCGGCGCAGTTCAACGCGAACAGCGCGGCGCCATCTGAGACGTTGGCGTTCTTCAAGTTCGGTGTGGGGATGTCGGGGTAACTCGGCGACAACGAGTTCACCCACGCCGCGATGGCCACTGCTTGTTTCGAGCTGAGACGCGGCGGGCGGCGCTTGGCCTGGATCGCGCGGGGATCGGCTGCGGGCATGCGACCAGACTCGATCCAGAAGTCGATCGTCGCGGGTCCGAGTCCCACCAGGTTCGGGTAAGCGCCCGACGTGCCGTTCGCGGGTACGCCGTTGGCCTCGGTACCGTGACACGACGCGCAGTTCTGCAAGAACAATGCTTGGCCGAGCGACGCGAGCTTGGGCGACGGCGCGTTGTACGTGATCGCACTGTTGCCGTAACTGATGACCACGCCCGACGAGTTGGTCGTGACGTTGGTCGAGTTGGGCGTGCCGGCGTTCTTTCGCGTGGTCTGGTAGACAACGCGACCTTGCGCGCCGGCGCCCGCGACGAAGAACGTCAACGGCGCCGCGAGCAACAACCCCGCGATTGTGAGCATTCCCACGCGCTTCAAAGAGGTAGTAATCACGCTGCCCTACTTCAACAAGAAGAGGGCCGAGTAGAGCCCAATCCAAACGACATCGACGAAGTGCCAGTAGTAACTCACGCCCTGGAAGGTCGAGAGTTCACCGGGGTCACCTTCACTCCCTCGCATGCGAAAGAGCAGGAGCAACATCGCCATAAGACCCAAGAAGACGTGGAGTCCGTGGATACCTGTGGTGATGAAGAAGACCGAGCCGAAAGAGTTGGTGTACCAACGAGTCGTGAGGTGGATCCATTCGTACGCCTGGTTCATGACGAACAAGGTGCCCATGACGATGGTGATGATGACCCAGCGTCGAGCTTCCGCACGACGACGGTGCTCGATGAGCCACACGGCGTACTGCATGGTGAACGACGACGCGACGAGGATGATGGTGAAAATACCCGATTGCAGCACGTCGAGCTTGGTGCCGACGGGGGGCCACGCCGCCAGATGTGCACGGATGGTAAACAAAGCGGCGAAGAGTCCCGAGAAGAACATCAACTCGCTACCGAGCCAAATCATCACGCCAATGGCCAGCATCGGAGGACGATCGTGGACGATCTTCTCTTGCTTCGCCAGGCTATTGAGGGGAATCGCCTGACTCACGCCTACATTTCTAGCGGATATCACCTACCCGCTGCGAACACCCCCTGAGAACTCTTACAGCAGAGTGTCGGGCAGTGGTCCGCATGCGAGTATGGCGAGACGGCGCGTCGGACGGGTCATCGCGACATAGAGCGTGCGCAGCCCTCGCGGCGTACTGGTCATCGAGTCTTCCGCACCACGACTGGCGATCTGACCAGGTTCGACCACGAGCGTCGCGTCGAATTCGAGTCCGTTCGCGGCTTCTGCGGCGAGCACCACGAGGTCGGCGCCGAGACCGCGAGATTCCTGCTCGCGCGGGTCAACCGCGTCCAGACCCTGACTCGTGAGCACCGCGATCACTTCGTCGACGCGCCGCGCGGTCACGATGACCGCCACGCGACCCGGACGCACGGCCTCCACCTCTCGACGCGTCGCCGCGACCAGGGCGTCGGCGAAACGCTCGGGCGCGACCACTTCCACGATCGGGGTGAAACCTGCGCGACGAACGGGACGAGGCGGCTCGAGCCCGGGTGTCGCCGCGAGCAGGGTCGGTGCCGCGAAGTTCAACACCTCTTCGGGGGTGCGGTAGCTCACCGTGAGATCGACCCGCGTCGGCAGACGGCGAGGCGCTAAGACATCGAGCAGCGCATTCCACGACGCCGACGACGAGATGGTCGTCGCTTGACCCATGTCGCCGACGATCGTCATCGAACCCGTGAGGTCGCGACGCTTCAAGACGCGCAGTTCCATCGGGGAGAGGTCTTGCGCTTCGTCAACGACGATGTGCCCGTAGGTCACGAACTCCGCCTCGTCGAGCTCGGTGCTCTGAACCGGCGCGAGTCGCTGCGCCTCGCGAAGCGCGGCCGCGCGCGTGTCGCCCTGGTAGGAGTCGAGGTCGACGCCATCGAGGATCCCCGCGTCGCCGAGCTTGACCGGAGGGCGCGGGCGCTTACGCGGGCCGAGCAGGACGCGGGCCTCGTCGATCAGCGCGGCATCAGCTTTGGTCCACTCGATCTCTTCGAGGGACGATGAGCGCTTTCGCGCCAACAACTCGAGTTCGTTGTCGCTCAAGATGTCCTTGCCCGCGGCGCGCAGCAATGCGGGCGCACCGAAGAGGTCATGAAGGAGCTCTTGTCCCGAGAGTCGAGGCCAAATGCGCTGCAGCGCTTCTTTGAATTCCTTGGTCGACCTGATCAGTTCCGCGAGGTCGTTGACCCCACTCACGTCCTCGCTCGCGTCACGCACGAAGCGTTGGTGGTACTCCTGGGCCAGTCGGTTCGCCAATTCACGACCCACCGCCGAACGACGCTGGTTGTGATTGCCCGGTCGACGCCTCGCTCGCTCGACCGCCTCGTGGGTGTAGCGCGCCTTCAACACGATGATCGCTCGCCCCACGGGGATGCGCACGTCCTCGCGCAACGGTCGCTGACGGGTGCGAAGGGCGCGCGCGATGAGACTCACCATGCGCAGATCACCCTTCAGCTGGTCGACCTCTTCGGTGTCGGTGCCGCGGATCTCGACGTTGGTCACCAGCCCCGAGATCGTGGACAACGTGACACCCGACTCGCCGAGTGACGGCAGCACGTTTTCGATGTAGTTCAAGAACAGGGGATTCGGCCCGACGACGAGGACGCCTTGACGCTCGAGCGTCGCACGATACGTGAAGAGCAAGTACGCGGCGCGGTGCAGCGCCACGGCGGTCTTTCCGGTACCGGGTCCACCCTGGACGAGCAGCACGCCCGCGAGGGGGCTACGGATAATACGGTCCTGCTCGCCTTGGATCGTGGCGACGATGTCGCCCATGCGCCCGGTGCGAGCGCGACCGAGGGCCGCGAGCAATGCCCCAGGACCACCGAGGGCCATGCCACCCTCGACCAGCCCCTCCGCGGTGGCGGCGCGAACCTCGTCTTCGGGCAAGAGCAGCTCACCGTGCTCATCGGCGAAGTATTCGTCCTCGACACTTTGCACCTGATTGGCTCGAATGGCCACGTGCCGGCGTCTCGAGAGCCCGAGGGATTCGACCCCCGTGGCCCGATAGAACGCTTCAGCGACCGGCGCGCGCCAGTCCACCACCAAGGGATTGAGCTGCTCGTCGGAGACGGCGAGACGTCCAACGTGGTAGACGTCGGCCACCCCGCGCTCGTCGGGCACGTAGTCAATGCGGCCAAAGAACAGGGGCTGATCGCCAATGGCGAGCTGGTCGAGTCGGTGCAGGGCGGTGCCCATCACCACGTCGCGCTCAACCAGGTCCCCGGCACCGCGCATGTTCGCCACCGCCGCGCTGTCGCGTAGCGAGCGGGCCTCGTCGCGCATGTGATCGAGTGCGACTAACGCATGCTCGAGGAACATCTGTTCCTCGGCGACCTCGCGTTCGTGTGCCATCTCGACCTCTTCTCCGCCCATAAATAGGGTTTGACAAGTCTAGAGGAACACGGTGGGCACCTGTTCGAGGTGCTCTCTCGCGCACTCCCCTAGATTGAATGCGTCAAAGGAGCGAAGTGAACGACCCAGTCTTCCTACAGGCGTGCCGCGGCGAGCAGGTGTCGCACGTGCCGGTGTGGTTCATGCGCCAGGCCGGCCGCTCGCTGCCTGAATACCGGGCGCTACGCGGTAGCGGATCGATACTTGAGGCGATCAGCGACCCCGCGCTCGCGAGCGAGATCACCCTGCAGCCCGTGCGACGCTACGGCGTCGACGCGGCCATCCTGTTCTCGGACATCGTCGTGCCCTATCACGCCATTGGCTTTGGGGTGGACGTCGTGCCCGGGCGCGGCCCGGTCATCGCCGCACCGTTTCAAAGCGCCGACGACCTGGCGCGACTTCGCGACCTCGAACTAGCCGACATCACCCACGTCACCGAGACCGTGACGCTCGCGGTGAAGGAACTGGCCGCGACCAACACGCCGCTCATCGGATTCGCGGGCGCGCCTTTCACGGTCGCGAGCTACCTCGTCGAAGGGGCGCCCACGCGCGACTTCGCGGTGATCAAGAGTCTGATGCACCAGGACCCCGTGCTCTTCCAGCTGCTGCTCGACCGCTTGGTCGAGATCACCGTCACCTTCCTTCGCGCCCAGGTCGCCCACGGCGCGCGCGCCCTGCAACTCTTTGATTCCTGGGCGGGCTCGTTGACGCGCGACGAATACCAGCGCTTCGCGCTACCCGCGACGCGACGGGTCTTTGACGCCGTGGCGGACCTCGGCGTGCCCACCATCCTCTTCGGCGTCGGCACGGGTGAACTGCTCGACCTGATGAGCAGCGCCGGCAGCACGGTGATGGGCATTGACTGGCACGTGGACCTCGACGCCGGTCGGCGTCGCGTGGGTCACAAACCCGTCCAAGGCAACCTCGACCCGGCCCGCTGTCTCGGGGGTGAGGCACTCGCCGTCGAGGCGGCGCGTGAAGTGCTCGCCCGTGCCGGACGTGACGCCGGTCACATCTTCAATCTCGGCCACGGGGTGTTGCCCGCGACCGACCCCGACGCGCTCGCGGCGGTCGTTCAAGTCGTGCACGACGAAGGAAAGGCGGGTGTGCGATGAAGACGGGCGTCTTGGTCATGGCCTACGGCACGCCGAGCACCCCCGAGGACGTCGAGGCGTACTACACGCGCATCCGTCACGGTCGAGCCCCCACGCCCGAGCTTCTCGCGGACCTCGTTCGGCGCTACAACGCCATCGGCGGTACCTCACCCCTCGCCGAGCGCACCGCCGCCCAGGTCGCGGGG
Organism: Actinomycetes bacterium; assembly: GCA_021781335.1. GTDB lineage: Bacteria > Actinomycetota > Acidimicrobiia > Acidimicrobiales > RAAP-2 > RAAP-2. The sequence continues at coordinate 1,127 of JAJXXA010000092.1, read as the reverse complement.
CTCTCCGCCGCCCTCGAGCGAAGCTCACCGGGCACTTTTGACGTTCGCTTCGGCTCCAAGTACGAGCCGCCCCTGCTCGAAGAGACCGCGACGTCGTTTCGAGACGAAGGGTTCACCACGGTCGTGGGGCTGGTGCTCGCGCCGCACTCGTCCTCGATGTCCACCGTCCAGTACATGGCGCGTGCGAGCGAGGCCCTCGGTGAGGGCGTTCAACTGCTCGAGATCAACGAATGGTACGGAGCCCCGGGCTTCTTAGAACTGATCGCGTCGCGCGTGCGAAGCGCCCTCGAGCTCGTCGCGCCCGATGAACTGGCCACGACCGAGGTGATCTTCTCTGCGCATTCGCTGCCCGAGAAGATCCTCGCGAACGGGGACACCTACCCCGAGCAGCTTCGTGACAGCGCCGAACGGGCGGCGAGACTCGCCGGAGTGCAGCGCTGGGACGTCGCCTGGCAGTCAGCAGGTCGAACCCAGGACCCCTGGATCGGTCCCGACATCCTCCAGGTGCTGCGTCAAAAGCGCGCCGAAGGCGTCACGACGATCGTCTCGTGTCCCATTGGTTTCGTTGCCGATCATCTCGAAGTCCTCTTCGACATCGACATCGAAGCCCAAGGAGTCGCCGAGGAGATCGGTCTCAACCTCATCCGCACCGCGTCACTCAACGACGACCCCGCCTTCGTGTCGATCCTCGCCGACGTCGTTCGCGCTCGCGTCCAATGACCACACCCTCGGTCGTCATCGTGGGTGGCGGCATCGCGGGACTGGCCGCCGCGTGGGAGTTGACCGGTGCCGACAAGGGACCAGACGCCTCGACCCCGCGCGTCGAAGTGATCGAAGCGAGCGACCATTTCGGTGGCACCCTCGTCACGGGCGAGTTCGCCGGACGCACGATCGACCTGGGCCCCGACGGTTTCCTGGCCCGGCGCCCCGAGGCCGTGCAACTCGTGCGCGAACTGGGTTTGGAGGACCAACTCGAAGCCATTGACGCCAGCGGCGCCTCGATCTGGCTTCGCGGGGCACTCGACACCTTGCCCGAGGGTCTCGTCCTTGGTATCCCGACCAGTGCCAAGGCACTCTCGTCGCTCAAGGGACTCACCTGGCGCGCACGCCTCGCCGCTCGTCGCGAC
>JAJXXA010000155.1 GCA_021781335.1 Actinomycetes bacterium | reverse complement strand
TTGGCCCTCGGTTATCAGATCCCTTCGATGCACTTCTCAATTCGCATCGTCAAGTAATCTCATCCGCCGGTACGCGCAGCCTCGCCTCTCGGTCTTCGAGAGGCGAGGCTGTCGTTCGCAGTAGCCGCGCCGCCTGGGCGGGGAGCCACCAGTTCCATCGACCGAGCAAGGTCATGACGCTGGGTAAGAGGAGTCCACGCACGAGTGTGGCGTCGACGAGCACGCCCAACGCAAGTCCGACGCCAAGTTCTTGAAGTCCCGCGACGTGACCGAAGACCAGTCCGCTCAGGGCCGCCACCATGATCAGTGCCGCGCTGGTGACGACACCTCCAGTATTGGCGAGCCCCTCGACGATCGCGTCGCTATTGCTCGCGCCCTGAAGCCAGACCTCTCGTATCCGAGACACGATGAACACCTCGTAGTCCATTGAGAGGCCGAAAAGCATCGCGAAGAGGAATACCGGTACCCAGCCCTCGATTTGGCTGACGCGGTACGTGCCGAGCAGCGAGGATCCGACGCCGAAGCGAAAGACGAGCACGAGCACGCCGTACGCGACGCCCACCGAGATCAAGTCCAAGATCGCCGCGACCAGTGGCAAGATGAGCGACCTGAACGCGCGTACCAAGACGAGATAGGCCAATATCAGCGCCAACAGCACGATCCACGGAAAGTTGCCGTAGATGGCGTCGAGGAAATCAACGCCTTGCGCGGGTGCGCCACCGACGTAGATCTTGGTCCCCGCGGGAAATGAGGCTCGCGGAACGACGTTGTCGCGCAGGACGTGTACGAGGTGTTGGGAACTCGCGCTGCCGAACTCTTGTCGCGCCACGACGAGGAGTTGTTCGTATCGTCGCGACGGGTTCTCATAAGGCACGGTGTGGCCGATCGCAACGATGAGCACGTCGGGCACCTTCAAAATGGCCTCCGCGAAGTGAAGGCGGTCGAGTGACGCGCTGCGGGTCGTGTCGCCACCGGCGCGACCCGTGTCAATGATGATCTGAAGGGGAGTGATGACGCCGGGCCCGGTACGGGTACTGACGATGTTGAGGGCCCGAGCGGCTTCGATGCCCTGGGGAATGGCGGTAGTCGAACCGGGTGTGAGTTGCAGTCCGAGTACCGAGGCCATTGCGGCGAGGAGGATCACGAGCGAAATCGCAAGTACCGTTCGAGGTCGCGCGCTCACGACGCGAGCAATGCGAGACCATGCACCGGTCGAGAGCTCGCGGCGAGTCATCAGGCCCTTCAATCCAACCGGAGCCACGCCTCGCTCGCCCAGCATTCGAAGCAGCGCTGGCTGGAGAGTCAGAGCGCAGATGATGGCGAACGCGGGCACCACGAGGCCGGCGGCGCCCAGAGAGCGAACCAGTGGAACGGGGACGATGAACAGTGTGGTGAGTCCTATCGCCACCGCGAATCCTGATAAGACCACCGTACGTCCGGCCCGCTGCATTGTTCGAACGATGGCCTCGTCCACGGTTGATTCCCCCGACTCGACTTCGAATCGAAATCGGTGAACGATCAAGAGCGAATAGTCAATGGCCAGCGCGAGTCCGATGAGCTCGATCACGTTGGGTACGTACAGCACCATGACAAAGTGGTGGGCGAGAAGGTCTACCACGGCGAGGGTCGCCGCAGTCGTCACTCCGGCCACGATGAATGGCACGAGTACTGCCCAGCAGATTCCGAGTACTGCGATGAGCAGCAGTAGCGACAAGACACCCGCCAGCAACTCACCTCGATGCAGGTCCGAGGACAAGACTGGGGTGATGTCGTGTTGGAGCGCGGGCGGTCCGGTTACGAGGGCGTGATGGAGTCCCTCACGTTGGAGTGCCGCGCGAAAGAGTGCAGTTGAATTCGCGGCGTGGGCCAGGTTCATGGAGGTGTTGACGTTGACGTAGAGCACGCCGGCGAAGGCCCGCTCTTGACTGATGCTTCCCGTGGGCAATGCGGACGCCGCACGCGTGATGCGTCGCTCGAAGAACGCGACCTGGGCCGGCGATCCGGTGGAGAGCGGTTGCACAACGGTGAACGTCCCCTCCACGTTTTCATGGAAATCATGCACGAGAATGGTGTCGGCCATGGCGGAGCTGGTGCCCGGAACGCTGAGGGTGGTCGTCAAGAGACTGGGGAGTTGCGCGGCGGCGAGCGCGCCGAGCAAGGCGACGATGAACCAGGCCACCAACACAAGGCGTCGCCATCGTATGACCGCACGAATCCAGCGCTCGAACACTCTTGAAGGCTAGTTGTCTAATCTACGGTGCTCGGAGACACCCGCGGGTCGATGACTAGAGCGAATGTGAAACGAGTGACGTGATCGTTGTCACTATCTCGTCCCCGCTCGCACCCGGTCCGAAAACCGCTGCCACGCCAGCCTTCGTCAAATCGTCGAGGTCGTTCGCGGGAACTATGCCCCCCACGACGACGGGAATCTCAGAACCACGCTGACGAAGTTCGTCGACGACGAGGGGTGCGAGCGTCAAATGTGCTCCAGAAAGAAGCGAGAGCCCTACGACATCGACATCTTCTTGGATCGCCGCAATCGCCACACTCGCGGGTGTCTGGAATAAGCCGGTGTAGATCACCTCCATGCCGGCGTCGCGCAGAATTCGAGCGACGACCTTTATTCCCCGATCGTGACCGTCGAGGCCCACCTTGGCGACGAGTACACGCACACTCATACGAAGGGCACCTCTACGTGTCGCCCGAAGACGCCAGCCATCGTCGACATCATCTCGCCAACGGTCGCGTACGCCTTGGCGGCGTCGATGAGGGCGGGCATGACGTTCGCCTCAGGATCAGAGGCAACCTGACGCAGCGCCTCGAGCGCGTTACGAACCGATTCGTCGTTACGCTGTTGGCGCACGCCAGCCAGCCGGCGACGCTGCTTTTGTTCGTCTTCGTTGGTGATGCGCAGGATCGACAGTTCCTCGTCTTCATTTCCTTCTTGAAAATCATTGACGCTGACGACAATCCTCTGGCCATCGTTGAAGAGTCGTTCGAGTCGATATGCAGACTCCGCGATGCGACCCTGGAACCAGTTATCCTCGATCCCCTTGATGCAGCCTTCGAGCATCGAGCCCGCGCCCATGTCGCTGATCTGGCCAAAGATCTCCTCCGCTTGACGTTCCATCTCGTCAGTGAGCTCCTCAATGAACCACGACCCACCCAGCGGGTCGACGACATTGGCCACGTTGGTCTCGTAGGCAATGACCTGCTGGGTACGAAGGGCGATTCGTGCGGCCTTTTGCGATGGGAGCGCCAAGGCCTCGTCGAGTGCGTTCGTGTGCAGTGACTGGGTGCCACCGAGAACACCCGCCAGAGCTTCAATGGCGGTTCGCGCGATATTTACCTCGGGCTGTTGCGCGGTGAGCGAGACGCCCGCCGTTTGAGTGTGGAAACGAAGCTGCCACGATCGTTCATCGTGGGCGCCGTAATGCCCCCGCATCCATTTCGCCCAGATTCGTCGGGCGGCGCGGTACTTGGCGATCTCCTCGAAGAAGTCGATGTGCGCGTTGAAGAAGAAAGAGAGACGGGGTGCGACGACGTCAACGGCCAGTCCGGCCTCACGCGCTAACTCGACGTACGCAAACCCGTTAGCCAGGGTGAACGCGAGCTCTTCGGCGGCGGTAGAACCCGCTTCTCGAATGTGGTAGCCCGACACTGAAATCGAATTCCAACGGGGCATGTGCTCAGCGGTGAACGCCATCGTGTCACGCACTAATCGCATCGATTGCCGGGGAGGGAAGACGAATTCCTTCTGCGCCTGGTACTCCTTGAGAATGTCATTCTGCAGCGTACCGCCGAGTAACTTGCGCTCGACGCCGGACTCTTCGGCCTGGGCGACGAAGAGCGCGAGCATGACCGCTGCGGGAGAGTTGATGGTCATCGAGGTCGTGATCGAGCTGAGATCGATGTCAGCGAAGAGATCGCGCATGTCGGCGAGAGAGTCGATCGCAACGCCGCAGCGACCCACCTCACCGAGCGACATCGGATCATCAGAGTCAAGTCCGAGCAGGGTTGGCATGTCAAAGGCCGTCGAGAGTCCCGTGCCGCCTGATTGGATGATCTCTTTGAAACGCGTGTTGGTGTCAACTGCGGTACCGAAGCCCGCGAACATCCGCATCGTCCATAGTCGTGAGCGGTACATCGCGGCGTGCACGCCGCGCGTATAGGGGAATTGTCCCGGAAATTCTCCGTCAGCCGGGCCGTAGACCGGTTCAAGTCCTATGCCCGACATCGTCGTGAACGGACGGTCGCGTAGTGATGACGCCTCGTACGCACGGCGCCATTGCTCGTACTGACTCGGTTCTGTCATGATGGCACCTCCCGGTATTTCACGCCTAGGC
>JAJXXA010000077.1:15439-17693 GCA_021781335.1 Actinomycetes bacterium | reverse complement strand
GAGGCATCACAATGGTCGCAATGCATCCGGGATGGGCCGATACTCCAGGTGTTCGTACTTCATTGCCGACCTTTCGACGATTGATGGGTCCACTCTTGCGTTCGAGCGCGCAGGGGGCTGACTCGATTGTCTGGCTGGCGACATGTCACGAGCGTGTGGCGCCGGGCGGGCTGTGGCTGGACCGCCGCCCCCGACCGGCGCACCGTATGGTCAAGACTCGCATCAGTGACTCGCAACGCGAACGCGAACGCCTTTGGAACTACTGTGTTTCTCGCACCGAGCCCGACGTGCATCTCCACGATGGTGACGTGTGACGGCGCGCGAGTACACCCTCAACGAAGTTGCGGAACGCTTGGGCGTTCACTACATGACCGCATATCGCTATGTTCGCACCGGAAGACTTTGGGCTCATCAGCGTGGTGCGCAGTGGCACGTAGATGAGGGCGACCTCGAACTCTTCGAGAAGTCACTCAGTGTCAAGAATGAGGCTACGCCGTCGTCGACTCGACGGACTCCGCGTCCATCGATCGATCGACTGGTGGCGAGACTCATGGCCGGAGACGAGCCGGGATGTTGGACGATCGTCCAAGAGTTCCAAAGCGGTGGTGCCACGGCCAAGGGCGTGTACCTTGATCTGTTCGTCCCCGCCATGCGCACCATTGGAGAGCGTTGGTCACTCGGGCAGATTACGGTCGCCGCGGAACATCGAGCGTCAGCGGTGATGCATCGTCTCATAGGAAGGATGGGTCCGCAGTTTCGTCCCCGTGGTCCGCGTCGAGGATCGGTGATCGTCGGCGCACCAAGCGGAGAGTTGCACGGTTTGCCAATAGCGCTCGCCGCGGATCTTTTGCGTTCGACGGGCTTCACGGTTGTTGACCTCGGGGCAGACGTGCCAGGGGATGCCTTCGCTGCGTGTGCTCACGACCTCGATGATCTTGTCGCGGTGGCGATAAGTGTGACCGCTTCCCAGCACCGAACGTCGACGGCACGCGTTATTGAGGCGCTTCGACGCTCACACGTCAAGGCACCAATTTTCATCGGTGGCGCGGGAGTGGGAGAACGCGACGCTGTGCGAGTGGGTGCTGACCGGTGGGTCCCAGACGTCGAATCGCTTGTTGAAGTATTGCGAGCTCGATGAGGTCTATTGGAGGTTGAGCGTACGGCGTCATCTTCGAAAGGGAACCGAGAGCGATGTCACACTTGCTGCGAACGAGATCGCGATAGCGCGCACGCGACGAGAGCGGTCCTCCCGCATACCAAAAAGGGCTCCGAAAGGAGCCCTTTTTGGTATGCGACTCTGCAGCGTTTGCAGAGAAGTGGATGAGCTAACTGCAGCGCACGAACGCGGGTAAGTGACTTGATTGTGACGCGTCGAGCAGATTACTGAATGCGCGAACGACGTCAGGGAAGTCCTTGGCCAATGTGATGCCATTTTGATACATGGCAATGATCGTGGTTTCAACGTTGACACCCAACTGGCAAGCCGCTGTACGCGTCGCGGGCGCCACTGCGCCAGTGACTGTTGAGGTCGGTACCGCAATACCGTGATTGGTCATAAGCGCCGTGACGGTGGCGACGTGCTGAACCTCACTTGGGATGATGTTGCTGAAGGGAGCGGTCGCACCGAGCTTGGCCACCACGTTGTTGTACGTCGCCAGCGCATATCGCTCTTGGGTCAGCGCGTTGGTGAGTGCCGTGGTCACGCTCGCCGTAGCGGGAACTGTCGAGACCGGTAGTGGCGTTGGCGTACGCAATTGAATCATCGCAGCGACGCGGTAACGAGCACGGAAATTGCCCCGTGTAGTGACCAACTGTCCGGGGCGCAGCACGTTGAACGACGCATTCTGTGCATCAAGCGTGAAGCGTGTCTGAGTGGTAGTCATCAACACGTAGCGCGTCGTCCCACTCAGCACGACGAATTGATGTACCGGTGCGTTCACGCTGACGACTGACCCGTTCAACGCAAACGTGCGAGCCGGAGGACCGCCCGCCGACGCTGAGCCTGCAATGACTCCCGTCGCGACACCTGACATTCCAAGTGAAGCAACGAGTAAGAGTGACGCAATTGAATTACGTTTCATGATCCAACTCCTTGATTTAGTGGACACTCTCAACGTATGGGTGTGGCGTTAGCGCTAACAGAGTCGAAGGTCATGACCGCGAGTCGTGTCGTCACTCTTCACAGACAATTCCAAGACTCGCACTCGGTGACAATGTTGCGCACTGTTAAGTGTTGCGAATGTGCGTCACATCA
>JAJXXA010000077.1:0-15339 GCA_021781335.1 Actinomycetes bacterium | reverse complement strand
TCGTCGTCCTTACGTTGTTGATGGAAGCATGAGGTGCTTCCAGGAGGTGTCGCGATGGAGAGTTCAAAGAGAATTTCCAATTCACGATCGACGGTGGCTTCGTTGTTGGCGGCGGTGTTGGTTGTAGGTGGCCTAAGTTCGGTGCTCGATGTGAGACCATCTGCGGCGTCCTCTCCGAACATCCATTGGGCTACGGTGGCGAACTACGCCAATGGACCATCAGGTGGGTCGGCGACATTCAACAGTTTCAATCAGCCATCGGTGAATGATTCGGGTGTAGTTGTCTTTCGCGCTCGCACGAAAGGTTCTCAGCCGGTGAGGGGCATCTACACGCTCAACACTCAAGCTGGTAATCCCGCTTTGAACACGGTCGCCGAAGTAGGCCAGACGGTTCCCGCGCCGAACAATTCCTCGGGCACGTTCACAGAGTTCCCTTCGTTCCCTCGCATTGATGCGACGAGCTCCGATGTTGTCGTCAGAGGTCAGTCGACGCCCGTATGGACTTATTCGCTCAACGGGACAGACACCCAGGTGGGAACCAGCGGCGTGTACGCGTCGAGTGGAAGTTCACTTTCCACAGTCGCGTCGCTGCTTGGTTCAGTCTCGGGTCAAGAGGTCTACTCCGTTCCCGGGGCGCCCGCTGGCACGCGTTTCGATCAGTTCCCGGGTGCGCCAGCGATCGCGGGAAATGACGTTGCATTCAAGGGCAATTACACGATTGGCACTTCGGGAATGACTGGTGTCTATTACCGAGATCTCTCTTCGCCGAATAACCCGGTCCAGTTGATTGCCGACTCCACGACGGTGATCCCCGATCAGAGCGGCGGGACGGTGACCTTTGGATCGACTGCGCCGCCGAGCGCAGCTAACGGGAAGGTGGTGTTCACGGGTTGGGATAATGAGGACGCTCCGACGTTGGGTGGCCTCTACCTCGCCAACCTCTCACCGTCTTCGACGTTGACCACACTCGTGAAGATCGGCGACGCCGTTCCCGGTGTCTCGGGCGCGACGTTCACCAACTTTGGTGAGGGGCTCTCTTTCGACGGTCGCTATGTCGGCTTTTGGGGATCGTGGGGCACTGCAACCCAGACCATAAACCTCGCGTGTCCGTCAGACGGTCAAGCGGACTTGATCGCGTACTGTCTGCAGAACTATCCCAATGGCTTCACGACGAGCGTGCCGACGCACCAAGGTATCTTCGTCTACGACACGACGTTGCACACCCTCAACGCAGTGACGACGAGTGGTGCGCGTTTCTCCGGCTTTCAGTACTGGGTCTTTTCAGGGAGCCCCCCAGGCAGTGGCAGCGGGGACGCGACGTTGGAGCCTCCACGTTGGAGGGCGTCATCATTCGTCGCGGTGACTTCGACAGCGGGCAATGACTATCAAGTTGCGTTCAAGGCAACGCCGGCCGCTGGCGGATCAGGCATCTACATTGGTCAAGGCCCCAGCACGAATGAGCGAATCATCACGGCCCTGCAGACCTCTGACGTCGCCACCACGGTTGACTCCTCTGCCCCGGCCGGCACACTCGTGACGTCGGTTGGATTGGAGCGCGACGGTTTTCGTGGTCGTTATTTGGCCATCAATGCGTCGATGCTCGATTCGGTGACGTCAACCGGTTGGGGTGGCGTCTATGTGACTACGGTGGCTTCGAACTTGGCGATGGAGAATCAGACCATCGACTTCCCCACGCCGCCATCGGCTCACATCGGCAGCACGTTCACGCTGAACGCCACTGTGAATTCGGGATTACCTATTACTTACAGCGTTGACGCCACCTCCGGCGCAGGCGTCTGTTCGCTCTCGGGCGTGACCGTTTCCTATCTAGCGTTGGGAACTTGTGTGATTGATGCCAATCAGGCGGGTGACGATGCCTACAATGCGGCAACTCAAGTGCAACAGTCGTTTGACGTGACGAAGCGGCCCCAGGTAATCACACTCGGGGCGCTGCCCGCGGCGTACGTTGGGCAAAGTTTCACCCTCAGTGCAACATCGGATTCATCGCTGCCCGTTACTTACAGCGTGGACGCCACCTCCGGCGCAGGCGTCTGTTCGCTCTCGGGTTCGACCTTGAATTACCACGCGCTCGGTGATTGCGTGCTTGATGTGAACCAGGCGGGCGACAGCACGTACGCTCCCGCGACACAAGTCCAGCGTTCACTGACGGTGACGCTGCAGCCGCAGGTCATCACCGTACCAACGCCACCGACGGTCTATGTGGGCGGTTCATACACGTTGGTCGCGAGCGCGGATTCGGGGCTCGCAGTGAGTTTGAGCATCGACGCTTCGAGTACCGCGGGCTCGTGTACCCTCAATGGCCCCGTCGTGCACTTCTTGGCGATCGGAGCGTGCATTATCGATGCGAATCAAGCGGGTGATGCGTTGCACGCGCCCGCGACCATGGTCCAGGTGCGGTTCAATATCGTGCCCCAGCCGGTAGTAGGAACGCCGCCGCAGCCGCAGGTCATCACCGTTCCAACGCCGCCGCCGGCGAGCATAGGTGGAACCTACACACTCAGCGCCACGACCGACTCGGGCCTACCCGTAACGTACGCGGTCGACCCGTCAAGTAGTACGGGGGCGTGCACACTCGTGGGCACGACGGTCTCATTCGTGGATCTGGGGACCTGCGTGATCTCGGTCAGTCAGTCCGGGAGTGCTGAGTTCTTGCCGGCACCGTCGGTCAAGCAGACGATCGTCGTTGGCGCCATGCTGACGACGTTGAACGTCCGAACGACGTTGCCAGCAGTGAAGTTCGGTCAGGCTGCGAGAGCTCTCGCCACGGTCGCCGCGACGTTGGGCACCGTGACTGGTGCGGTGCAGTTCGTGGTGGATGGACGCAACTTCGGCACGCCTCAACGGGTGGTGAACGGTGTTGCGACCAGCCCGATACTGCTCGACGCAACGAGACACCCGCTCAAGCCAGGTGCGCATCAGGTAAGTGCCACCTTCATACCTGACGACACGACCAAGTACGCATCGTCGCACGCGACGGCGAACCACGTCGTGAAGAAGGCGTCGAGCCAGGTAAGTCTCGTCGTACACCCAGCGACACTGAGCGCAACGCTGCGAGCTGTGGCTCCCGGGGTTGCGGTGGCGACCGGGACGGTGACGTTCAAGCTCTCTGGCAAGGTCGTCGGTCGCGCGGCATTGCGCAACGGTGTTGCCACGCTTCGCTACGTGGTGAAGGCTGGTCAGTCGAGATTGGTCAGTGCCACTTATGGAGGCAACGCGTATCTGTTGGGCTCGTCATCGCTCAAGGCACTCTTGAGTGCGAGGGTGGTTGGAGGTCTGACGACATCAAGCTAGGAACATTGTGGTGGAATTGACAGGCGATGCCCCGCGAGACTCGTGTGCGAAGTCTCGCGGGGCATCACTGACGTTTGGCAAGTAGCGTGAGTGGTGACCATTGCGTGGTGCGATGTGGCCCGCCTCAGACAGCGCCCAAGGTCTCAGGAGCCTTCATCATGAACGTACGTAGATACATCACGCCCATTGCGTTGCTGGCGCTTGCGCTTGTCGCCCAAGGGTTGATCTCGACTGTGACATCCATGACCCCCTCGGGCGCATCGACTACCGCCTTCACGACGGTGGCCGCGGTGGCGGCACCATATCGAGGTTCCCCTGCGTTGGTCACGCCTGCAGTGGTGGCGCTCGCGGCAACGTCGGACGGTCGGGGTTACTACGTGCTTAGATCCAACGGGGAAGTTGATGCGTACGGGGTCCCTTGGTACGGGTCGGTTCCTGCAGGCGACTTGACGGGGGGCGTCACCGCAACGGGGATCGCGTACGACGCCGCGACCGGTGGTTACTGGGTCGTGAGCTCTGACGGAAGAGTGCGCGCGTTCCACGCACCGAGCTTGGGCGGTCCACGTATTCACGCCGGCGGGTGGGGGCAGTACGCTTCAGCGGTCGCCATTGCGTCGACGAATGATGGGCGGGGCTATTACGTGCTTCGCGCCAACGGCGGCGTCGAGGGGTTTGGTGTGCCGTGGCACGGCTCTCTCGCGGGCAAACTCCTTTACGGCGCGACTGCTCCGGTGGTGGCGGTTGGTATCGCCACCGACGCCGCGACTGGTGGTTACTGGGTCGTGACCTCCAATGGCCGGGTGACTGGATTTGATGCCCCGGTTGCCCCCCCAAGCACTCTGAACACCACCACCTCTGGGTCGATGCCGACCACCGCGATTGCGAGCGGCGTCGCGGGCACGGGGTACTACGTGCTGCATTCGAACGGAGCGGTCGACACCTACCTGGCACCGGTTCGCACTCCCGTCGATCCCGCGCTGATTGGTGCTGTGGGCGCAGTGGCGAGTGCTATCGCGCTGGACCCGGTGACTGGCGGTTACTACGAAGCGTACGACGCGACACCACTCGACGGCTACCTGAACCCGTTGCGCCAGATCGAGGCACTCGTGCCTCAAGAGATAGACCAGGGCGTGGACTACTGCGGATCGGGGCCGGTCTACGCAATCGGCGCCGGTGTCGTGAAGAACGTCTACGCCAGTGACTGGCCGAGCGGAGTCTTTATTGCGTATGAGTTGACGAGCGGCCCCGCGAAGGGTCTCGTCGTCTACGTCGCCGAGAACGTGACGCCAAAGGTGTACGTGGGCGAACATCTCAGTGCGCAGAGTGTCGTTGGGATACTCCACGACGCGAAGACTTGTATGGAGACCGGCTGGGCCGACGCGGGTCACACGGACGGTCACGTCATGGGCCACTTCCAATTCAACGGAAAGAACTCCACCGCCTACGGTCTCAACTTCAGTGCCTTCTTGCAGGTGCTCGGTGTACGTCCAGGTCTCCCGCAGAACTTCGGGGCTCCGGGTACCCTTCTGGCATCGTGGCCACGATGGTGAGTCGCCGCCGGGTGCTCGAGACAAGGACAATTATTAGGGTCTTCTTAGTGAGCCCATACCAGTGACGTGCCCCACGGTCACTAACTTCTCATGGTGCACTTTATGACTCAGCGCCGCACAGCCCGGCGGTCTCGATTCCTCACGACCGAGGGTCAGCAACTCGATACTCTCCTCAACGGCGCATCGCTGGGGATGGCCTCATGAACAAAGGCTCGTATCGACGTCGTGGCCGTGCGGCTCGAGTCACGCTCGGGGTGCTTGTTACATCCTTCAGTCTGATCTGGTTCGCGCCAGTGGCGCTGAGTTCAGCGGCGACGACGCGAACATCGGCGGTGGCCCCCCTCAAGCCACTACCTGCACCGGCCAACCTGACTCCCTTCGCCGGACCGTCCTCCTCGCACGACGGACACTGGCGGCCCGTGGGGCGCCGGGTCCACGCGAGAGCGGCCGTGTATACGACATCGATGCACCTGCCAGGCAGTCGCAGCGTCGTGGCGGGCATTGCGTGGATGGACCCGAACCTCCTGCGCGCCAGGCTCTACTCGGGTTCTCTGAGTCCGGGTGGTGCGAACTGGAAATACACCGCACCCATAGCGGCCAACGCCGCGACGACGCTGGTCGCGGCGTTCAATGGAGGGTTCCTCATGAAGGACTCTGAAGGTGGTTATTACAGCGAGGGACGTCTCGTCGCACCCCTTCGTCGAGGCGCTGCGTCATTGGTCATCTATTCGAACGGCGTTGCGACGGTTGGACAATGGGGACGTGACGTGTCAATGACCCCCGACGTGGTGGCGGTGCGCCAGAATCTCAGACTCCTCGTTGACAACGGTCACCTCGTCTCAGGCCTGCAGCCCTCGGACATCAAGACCTGGGGTGTCGCGCTCAACAACGTCATCAACACACCTCGATCAGGTCTGGGTGTCACCGCCACGGGGGCGCTTGTCTACGTCGAGGGCCCTATGAACATCGTCGACCTCGCGCACCTGCTCGTGCGTGCCGGTGCGGTGCGAGCAATGGTGCTCGACATGAATCCGTTATGGCCGATCTTCGCGACGTACACACCCGCGACCTCGAACGGCGTGGCCTCGCCCTCGAACGGCGAGGTGCTGTCAAGGACCATGCTTCAAACCCCGACTCGGTTCTTCGACCCCGCCTACAGCCGTGACTTCATCACGATGTCTGCTCGATAGCGGCATCGAGCTCGCCGATCTCGCTCAACCCGTGTTTCGCAGACCAGTGGCGATGCCGTTGATGGTGAGAAGAAGCGCCCGCTGGAGTTCTTCGTCAACCTCGTCGCCGCGCTCTCGCACGTCACGCACTCTTTCTAGGAGCTGAATCTGCATGAGTTGCAGTGGTCGTAAGTATTTGTCACGCGTGCGCAATGTCTCTCGAAGGAGTGGCTGTGAGTCGAGTAGTTGTGTCGACCCGGTGACGTAGAGGATCTCGTTGACACTGAGTTCGTATTCGGCGACGATGCGCTCGAAGAGGTAGTGCATCTGAGGCGGCGCAAGACGTCGTACGTACTCACGCGCGATCTCGATATCGGTCTTCGCTACCGTCATCTCAACATTTGAGAGGAACGTCTCGAAGAAGGGCCACTCGCGGTACATCTGTTGAAGCGTGTCACCGTGTCCCGCTGCGCGAGCGGCGGCGAGGCCGCTGCCCACGCCGTACCATCCCGGCACGATCTGTCGAGACTGGGTCCAGCCGAAGACCCAAGGAATTGCGCGTAGCGACTCGAGGCCATCGTCGGCTTTCGCACGCCGCGCTGGCCGTGAGCCCATATGCAGGTTCGCGAGCTCGTCGACCGGGGTGGTGAGCGTGAAGTAGGCGGGCAAGTTCGGATCGCTAATCAGGGTGCGATATGTCTCGAGTGAGACATCGGCGACCAGATCCATCGTCGCATCCCAGCGTGGCAGCAATTCGGGACTCGTGCGTGGCGTGGTGTGAAAGAGCATCCCTTCGAGCACGGCAGCGAGGAGCTGTTCTAGGTGCTCATGGGCGAGTGACGGCAACAGGTACTTATCCGAGATGACCTCACCTTGTTCGGTCATCTTGATGGCGCCGTCCAGCACACCGTAGGGCTGTGCGAGGATGGCGTCGTGGGTTGGTCCACCACCGCGCCCAACGCTGCCGCCGCGCCCGTGAAACAAACGAAGGTGCACGCCATGGCGTGCAGCGACGTCGCGCAATTGACGCTGCGCTTGGTGGATACCCCACTGTGACGCGGTGATACCGGCATCCTTATTCGAATCCGAGTAGCCGAGCATGACCTCTTGTTCATCTCCTCGCAGCGCCACGAGTCGTCGATACGCCGGTATCGACAGCAGTTGGTCCATAATCTCGCCTGACCGCTTCAATTCGTCGATCGTCTCGAAGAGCGGGACGAAGCCAATGCGGGCAACACCGCTCGTGAGGTCGACGAGGCGGGCTTCACGAGCGAGGATGACCGCCGCCAAGAGATCGTCAGCCCCCTTGCTCATCGAGACAATGTAGGTCTCGCACGCCTCGGGCCCGAAGTGGGCGATCACCTCTCGAATGGCCTCAAAGGTTCGAAACGTCTTCATCTCTCGTTCTTCGAGCGGCGGACTGAGGAGACTGAAGGGACGCGGCGCGTCGAGCTCTGCTGAGAGCAGTTCTCGTCGTTCTTCGCGACTCAACGCCGCGTAGGGCGTCGCGTGAATGTTGAGCCGATCGATCATCGGCCCAATGGCTGCGTGGTGGGCGAGCGCATGTTCGCGCACGTCAAGAGTGGTGAGGGTGAGTCCGAACACAGCGACCGTTCGAATCGCTTGCTCGAGGGTACCGCGTGCGATGAGTTCGCCGCCGTTGTCAAGGAGCGAGTCATAGAGCAGCGTCAGGTCGTCGAGCAATTCTGTGGTGCTCGCGTAGTCGAGCCCGGGTTGGTGGCGGCTGCGGTGTCGCATGCGTCGAGACGTCGCGTCGAGTTTCGCCTGCATGCAGGTGAGCTTCAGGCGGTACGGCTCTTCGGCGTTCAGACGGCGAAAGCGCGGGTCGAGGGTGGTGATGTTGGCGAGATCATCCGCGAGAGACGCGTGCAGCGCCGGAGATACCTTCGCCAATCGCTCGGACACCGAAATTTCATCAATCAGACGGGAGAAGAGTACCGTCAGGGTGCGCAGTGAGTGTTCGAGCGCGAGATCGACGACCGAGGTCGTGACCTCAGGGGTCACGAAGGGATTCCCGTCGCGGTCGCCACCAATCCACGAGCCGAATGAGAGAGGTCGGTTGCGAAGGGGGACTTCAACGCCGATCTCATCGAGGAGATCGATGAACTGCACGAGCACATCGCTCACGGGCCTTCGCATCAGTCCATCAATGAAGTACAGGGCGTTGCGTGCCTCGTCGAGAACCTCAGGTCGTTCGAGTCGCAATTCGTCGGTCTGCCACAACGATTCGACCACTTCGCCGGCTCGTCGAAGGCGTCTGTTCGAATCGTTCCCCTCTGGCGTCACGACGGACTCATCGAGGAGGTCACTTATGGTGCGAAGTTTCGTCAGCACCGAGCGCCTCGCTGCTTCGGTCGGGTGCGCGGTGAATACCGGGCGCACGTCGAGCTTGGTCACGGCACGCTGCACCGTGGCGGCGTCGAGATGACCTTCGTCTATGGCGGACTGGATCATGCGCGCCACTCGGGCGAGGGGGCTCTGTCGACTCTGTCGCTTCCGTCGACCCTTGCGCGACCGGTGTGTCTGTTCGGCAATGTTGGCGAGATGAAAGTAGATCGAGAATGCTCGGGCGAGTTGGCTGGACGTCTGCAGATCCAGCGTCTTCAATTGGTGGATCGTGGCGTCCAGATCCTGGTCGCTCGACGCGCGCACGCGCTTGACGATGGTGAGGAATTCTTCGGAGACCTGACGAAGGAGAGTCTGGTCGAGCAGCGACCCCAGCATGGCCAAGTCCGATTCGAGCAGGTCCGCGTCGTGAAAGACCGGCTCGAAGGACGCGAAGCCCCTCGGTTCGGTGACGGCTCGGTCTTCGTTGCTCGCATCGCTCATCACGTAACGCTACAAAATCATCGGCGTCACGTCGAAACGAGATTCGAGTGGTGATCGCTCGCCTTCGCACGGGAGAAGGATCGGCTTTCGTGACCAAAGGCCTTAATCGAGGTCCGGGGCAGTGCGGTACGTTCGATTACGTAAGCAATTGGACGGTGCGAGTCGGGTTCGGCCATGGGGGCAGGGTCGTGCATTTGGTGTCGTTGCCGCCAATGGACTCATAGGGGATCGAGTAGGTATGTTCCAAGTTCGTTTCCACGGCAGGGGTGGTCAGGGTGTGGTCACCGCGGCCGAGCTTCTCGCGGTCGCGGCATTCGACGAAGGTCGTCACGCCCAAGCGTTCCCTAGCTTCGGTTCCGAGCGAACCGGTGCCCCAGTTGTCTCGTTTTGTCGCATCGACGACCGCGAGATTCGTACTCGCGAGCCAGTGATGGAGCCCGACGCGCTCATCATCCAAGACGCCACCCTCATCCATCAGGTCGATCTCTTCGCGGGTCTTGTCCACGATGGCTACGCCCTAATTAATACGTCTCGTCCGTTCAACGAACTGGGCTTCGAGGACTCGCTCGCGTCGTTTCGTCACGATCGGCTCATTACCTGTCCCGCTACCGAATTAGCCCTCGAGCACCTTGGACGTCCGCTACCGAACGCCGCGCTGCTCGGCGGTTTTGCGGCGTTGACCGGCCAGATCACCATGAAGGCGATCGATACCGCGGTGAGAGAGCGGTTCGAAGGGCCGGTCGGCGAACGCAACGCAGCAGCCGCGGCGGCCGCCTTCGATTTTGTGGCGTCAAAAGTGAAGGAGTTGGCACGTGCTTCGACAGATTGAGGGTTCCAAGGCCATCGCCGAGACTGTCGCGCTCTGTCGACCGGAGGTGGTCTGCGCCTATCCGATCTCGCCCCAGACCCACATCATCGAGGCCGTCGGCGCGATGGTCAAGTCCGGTCGGCTCGCCCAGTGTGAATTCATCAACGTCGAGTCGGAATTTGCGGCCATGTCGGTGGCGATCGGAGCGTCGGCGACCGGCGCCAGGGCCTACACCGCGACTGCTAGTCAGGGGCTCTTGTTCATGCTCGAAGCGGTGTTCAACGCATCGGGTCTCGGACTCCCTATTGTGATGACGCTTGCGAATCGCGCGATCGGTGCACCGATCAATATCTGGAATGACCACAGTGACGCCATGGCGGTGCGCGACGCCGGATGGATCCAACTATTTGCCGAGACCAATCAAGAAGCCGCGGACTTGCACGTGCAAGCGTTTCGATTGGCCGAAGAGCTGTCGGTGCCCGTGATGGTGTGTATGGACGGCTTCATACTCACCCACGCCGTTGAGGGTGTGGACATGCTCGATCAGGAAACAGTCGACGCGTTCTTGCCCCCCTACGAACCGCGTCAGGTGCTCGACGTCGATGATCCAGTGTCGATAGGTGCCATGGTCGGACCCGAGGCCTTCGAAGAGGTGCGCTACCTCGCGTATCTGCGTCAACGCGACGCCCTCGAGCGCATACCCGAGATTGCTCGGGAGTTCACGCAACTCACCGGGCGAGAGAGTGGTGGGTTGATTCGTAGCTATAGAACTGACGACGCCGAGATCATCGTCGTGGCGCTGGGTTCAGTGCTCGGCACCATCAAAGACGCGGTGGACATCCGTCGCGACGCGGGCGAACGCATCGGCGTCGTCGGCATCACCGCGTTTCGACCCTTTCCGAGTGAGGCAGTGCGAGCCGCGCTCGCCCAAGCTCGACAGGTCGTCGTGCTGGAGAAATCCTTCAGCACCGGCTTCGGGGGAGTACTCTCCACCGACGTCGCCATGTCCATGCGCGACTTGGACTTCGACCTACGAACCGTGATCGCCGGTCTGGGCGGTCGTGCGATCACGCGGCGCTCTCTCGAAGACATGCTCAAACGAGCGAACGACGACGAGTTGGAGCCGCTCACCTTCCTCGATCTCGATCACGATGCGGTTGAGCGGGAAAGGGAGCGGATGCGAAAGGTTCGTCGTTCGGGCCCATCGGCGGAGAATCTCCTGCGAGATCGTGCCGCGTTTAGCTCGTTGCCGAGAGGGGGTGGCGCGTGACGCGTCAACCGGTGCACTTCTATCAAGTCGGCAGTTTCGCCGTCGGAAATCGACTGCTGAGCGCGGATGACCGAACGGTGCAGTCCCTGCGTGAGCGCACGAACTCCATTGACTCGGGTCACCGCGCCTGTCAGGGGTGCGGTGAGGCGTTGGGCGCCCGCTACGCACTCGACGCCGCGATGCGTGCGACCAATGACCGCGTGGTCGCCGTCAACGCGACCGGATGCCTCGAAGTCTTCTCGACGCCGTACCCTGAGACGTCGTGGCGCATTCCGTGGCTGCATTCTCTCTTCGGTAACGCGCCGGCGGTGGCGACGGGCGTTGCGGCGGCACTACGCGTCAAGGGCAAGTCCGATGTCCGCGTCGTGGCCCAAGCCGGCGACGGGGGCACCGTCGACATCGGTTTTGGGGCGTTGTCGGGCATGTTCGAGCGTAATGACGACGTGCTCTTCATCTGTTATGACAACGAGGGATACATGAACACGGGCGTGCAGCGCTCCGCGGCCACCCCACCCGCCGCGCGCACCGCCACGACCGACGCCGTCGGCCCAGAGCCGGGCAACGTCTTTGGCACCGGCAAGGACCTACCGCGTATCGCGATGGCGCACGACATCCCCTACGTCGCTACTGCGACGGTTGCTGACCTACACGATCTGGAACGTAAGGTCGAGCGGGCCATGGAGCTACACGGTGCGCGCTATCTACACGTACTCGTGCCATGCCCGCTTGGTTGGGGGACGGCGTCCAATGACACGATCCACGTCGCTCGACTCGCCAAAGAGTCTGGGCTTTTTCCTGTCTTCGAAGCCGAGAACGGTACGCTCACGTCGGTGTCGACCATACGTCGACGCGTGCCAGTCGAGCAGTATCTGTTGCTCCAACGTCGATACGGACATCTCTTCGGCAAGAATCCACGTCCCGACATCGTCGCTCGCATCCAGGCAATGGCCGACGAGAACATCGCGCGCTACGGGTTGGTTGACGAGTCGACTGAATCAACGGAGGTCAACGCCTGATGGACACGCCATTCGCAATCACGCTCGGTGTTGGGACCAGTCGGGCCAACCACACGGGTTCGTGGCGTGTTGAGCGACCCGTATACGTTGATCGCCTACCACCGTGCAACAACGCGTGTCCCGCGGGGGAGAACATCCAAGGTTGGCTGTTCGAAGCCGAATCGGGGAACTACGAGGCGGCGTGGCGCATACTGGTCCACGACAATCCCATGCCCGCCATCATGGGTCGCGTGTGCTTTCATCCCTGCGAGACGGCGTGCAATCGAGTGCAGGTTGACGAAGCCGTGGGTATCAACGCGGTCGAGCGATTCCTCGGCGACCTCGCCATCGAGAAGGGGTGGCAACTGCCCGAGCCGGGCCGTGACACCGGCAAGCGGATCCTCGTCGTCGGCGCGGGACCCGCGGGATTGAGCGCGACGTACCACCTGCGTCTGCTCGGACATCAGGTGCGTCTCGTCGACTCCGCTGATCGTCTGGGTGGCATGATGCGATACGGCATTCCGGCCTACCGTCTGCCACGAGCGACACTCGACGCCGAGATCGACCGGATCGTTGCGCTGGGTGTGGAGGTGGTCCTCAACCACGTCGTGCACGACATCGAAGAGGAGCGGCGCGCGGGCAACTTTGACGCGGTCTTCCTTGCGGTCGGAGCTCAACTGGGCAAGCGGGTGAACATTCCCGCCGGCGACTCCTCCAAGGTGATCGACGCGGTGACGTTCCTGCACCAGGTGGCCCACGACGACCCACCGTTGCTCGGTCGTCGGGTTGTGGTGTACGGGGGCGGCGACACCGCTTTTGATGCGGCTCGAACGGCCCGACGACTCGGCGCGACCGACGCGGTGATTGTCTATCGGCGCAATCGTGAGCGTATGGGCGCGAGTGGCGAAGAGGTCGAACAGGCACTGGGCGAAGGGGTCAGCGTACGCTGGCTCTCCACCGTGAACCGTTTCGATGCGGAGCGTATCGTGCTCGAGAAGATGCGACTGAATGAAGACGGTTTCCCGGAACCAACGGGCGAATTCGAAGAATTAGACGCCGACGCGCTGGTGTTGGCCCTTGGTCAGGACACGGATCTTTCACTGCTCGATCACGCTCGCGACGTCACGGTTCACGACGGCGCCGTCAGCGTCGCGTCGTCGATGATGGCGGGGGCGAGCGGTATCTTCGCCGGTGGCGACGCGGTACCCGCTGAACGTACGGCGACGGTGGCGGTCGGTCACGGCAAGCGTGGCGCGCACGGCATCGATGATTTCGTGATGGGGCGCGAGCCCACTGAGAAGCAACGACACGAGCTCGCGACCTTCGACCGGCTCAATACGTGGTACTACGCCGATGCCCCGCGCACCAAGCGTCCAGAGCTCGAGCGGATTCGTCGCCAAACGAACTTCGAAGAGGTGATCGGGGGGCTCAGCGAAGAGAATGCGCTCTTCGAAGCCCGACGCTGTCTGTCGTGTGGCAACTGCTTCGAATGCGACAACTGCTTTGGCGTGTGTCCCGACAACGCGGTGATCAAATTGGGCGCGGGCGAACGTTACGAATTTGACTATGACTTCTGTAAGGGCTGTGGGATCTGCGTGAAGGAGTGTCCGTGCGGCGCCATTGAGATGGTGCCCGAACGCATCTAGCCACCATCGACGTGGTGACGGCGCGTGAGCACTACGAAGCGGTAGTGACCAAGTGCGTGGCGTGCTGGACGGCGAGGTGCTCGGCGTCGCGCTTCATCTCGGCGGCGAGATCGGCGAACGAGTCGAGTGCGGGATTGACGCCGACGAGGGTGAATTCGCGTTCGACCACGACCACGTCGAGTCCCCAGACGTCTCTCAGTATGCGCAGTATCCACGCAGTGGCGTGGTCCCAACCGTCACGTGGTGTTCCCGGCCCGTAGGCGCCGCCTCGCACGATGGCGAGCACGGCGTGCTTGCCGGCGAGAGGCTGGGTCGACATACGCGGGTCAGTGATCACGAGGTCGACCCAGGCCTTTAGGTGCTGCGAGACGCCGAAGTTGTAGAGGGGGACCGTCAACAAGATGGCGTCAGCCTCGATCAATTCATCAACCAGTGTCTGTGCGAGGGCAACGGCCTCACGCTGGTCGGACGTGCGCTCCTGCTCGGGCGTGCGGCCAGCTGATACCGCGAGCGACCAGGCGCTGGACGGCAACGGGTCAAGACCGACCTGACGGCGAACGACGGGTTCGTCACCAGCACTCTCGCGCCACGTCTGCTCGACGATGTCGCCGAGCGCCCGGCTCGCGGAGCCTTCGAGTCGGATGCTGGCGTCGAGGCGAAAGAGGGTCATGATGCTCCTTGTGGGGGTTATTAACTTTCTAAATATATGTTACTAGTAAAAAGATAGTTTCTTGCAGGTGGCGAGTCAAGGGTAGAATTTTGTTATGAATTCCACGAGTTCACTTGCCGGTTCGCCTGCGCCCGAGGCGCACGACGAGACGTCGCACCACTGCGACGCGGCACTCGTGCGCGCCTTCAGTTTCCTTGGTAAGCGCTGGAACGGGGTGATCCTCGGTTCACTCTTCTACGGTGAAGCGGGTTTTTCGGAGCTGAAGCGTCGCGTGGAGGGAATCAGCGACTCCGTCTTGAGTGACCGGTTGAGTGAACTTCAAGAGGTAGGTCTGATTGTTCGAACAGTCCAGTCGGGTCCACCCGTGTCAGTGACGTACGCGCTTTCGTCGGCGGGCTCTGCACTCATACCAGCGATGACGGCGCTCGGCACGTGGGCGTCGAACAATCTCACCCCTCGTCCCTCGTAAGCTCAGCGTGGCTCGCGCCAGTAGGGGGTCGGGGCCGCGATGCGTTCCAACGGACTCGTGAGGTCGCCAAAGCGCCCGTCGTCGCTCTGCCATGAGTCGTACGCGCTATCGACCTCTTCACGGCTACGCGCGACGAAGTTCCACCAGATGAAGATCTCACTCTCGAAGGGCTCGCCGCCGAGCAGCATCGCTCGGCTTGGCTCGTAGGGATGAAGGGGCAGCTCCTCGTTGCCCACGCCTAGATAGCCCAACTGTCCTGGCACGAGGTCAACGCCGTCACACGAGAGTGCCCCGTCGAGCACGATGACTGCGTATTCGAAGTCGGGTTGAAGTTGAAGCGAGACTGGATGTCGAATCGAGAGTTCGACGCCGACGAGGGGCGAGTCGTGGCGAGTCGGACTTCGTACGCCATGGAACTCGCCCACGAGAACAGTGGCGAGTGACGGGCCCATTGATATGCGCGGTAGCTGGGCGTGATGCTCGAATGCGGGTGGCCCGTGGCGCGTGGCGTCGGGTTGGGCGATCCATAGCTGGATGCCGTGGATGTCACCTTCGTAGTGGCCGGTGGCCTCTTCAGAGTGTGCGACACCCCTCCCCGCG
>JAJXXA010000073.1 GCA_021781335.1 Actinomycetes bacterium | reverse complement strand
ACGTTTCCCACCAGTTTCCATGGCAACGAGAATTGCTCGTCGGCGCCGGACACTGAGGCAGGATATAGCCGGCCGCACCGCACACTTCTTGCGATGTAGACCAATGCTGGAGAACCGGAGGGTTGTCCCACGACCACAGCGGCCAACCCGCTCGATGGTGCGCGCTTGAGTAATTGCTTCGTCGAAGGAATTCCCGACTCGAGCGGACAGTGGAACGCAGAGTGCAGGCGTGCCAGACCCGCCCACGCCGCTTGCTTGGTGATGACCTGAACACCGGACTCATTTCTCACAATGGTCACGATGCCGTAGCCAAACGACGAAGACGTCGTGGCGGGCCATCGTTTCGAATAGCCCTGCAACTGAGAGGTTGCCCATATTTCGTTCGCAATTGATTCTGCGTTCGGTGGCGTCTTCATGGACGCCGGCGCTGGGGAGATGCTCAATGCACCCCCGTCCAGCTCCACTGTGCGCACGAACCGACCGTTACGCACACTCGCTCCGCGCGTGGTGACAGGTGAACTCGAGGTCGGCCCGCTGCTAATACGGACCGGGCCCAGTTCCAGGATTTGAAGACCGGGTGACTTCGGTGCAGGTACGCCAGCGTGCTCGACCACCGGAGCGGAATCAAAGAGCGAGGTTGCAGCGACCACCGACAAGGTGATGGCGGCAATACCCGCCGCCGCAATCGAGGTGAGCCGCAACCGGGCGCGACCGTTCAGCATTCGTCGTGTAGTGGTCTGCGCGGCGCTTGACGCCGCAATTCTCTCCAAGAGAAGATCAAGAGGCACAAGTTCGTCGAGCGTCTCATCACTCAGATCACGAGCGGGATCGATGGCCCACATCATCGCAGTGAGTTGTTCGTCGTTCATCAGTTCGTCTCCTCGCGAAGCAGTGGAGTCACGTTCGTACCGGAACGGTGTTGGTTCACCAAGTCGCGAAGTCGAGCGCGTGCTCTCGACACTCGCACGCCCGCCGCTTTCTCACTGCACCCGAGCGTCGTTCCAATCTCGCGGTAGGACAGCCTCTCCCAGTAGACGAGCTGGATCAACTCACGCTCGTCAGAAGTGAGTTCACCGAGTGCGATCATCAAAGTCTCTATGTCATCTTCGCGGTAACGCTGATCGGCGTCAGTTTCACGCTCCAAGGCGAGACGTGACTCCAGCCTCATGGAACGATGCCGTCCACGCTGGAGATTCGCCATCACCCGTCCGCCAATTCCGTACAGCCAAAAGAGTTCCTCCTCGCGGCGAGGAAGCTCGCTGAACCGACGCCATACGACGACAAAGGTCTCGGCAACGAAATCCTCGACAGCCGCCGGGTCGTCGAGTCGACGCAGGCCGTAGCGCACGAGGGCGTGACGATGCGTGACCACGAGCCGTGCGAATTCCTCGTCTCGGTCTGGCATGGGCGCCTCTCGCTTTTCCATCACTATCTAAATGTCCGGCTCGAGCCAATTCCCTTCATGATTTTTTCACGTCCGTGAAATACAGTTCGTAACAATGATTCTGTAGACATCATCAACCCCGCTCACGGACGAGCGCGGTGTCGGTGACCGAACTCTCGTCGCCCCCCTCGACTCACTGACGCAGCGAGCCAGGACGAAGCGACGTCGCGCACCCCACCAAGCGGTGGTCGAGAACTCGACGATCAGCTGAGATTCCCGCGTGGCCTGTCAGGGCGTGCGTTGATGTTGAAGTGGTCACAGCCCGCAAAAGCGCCTGCAGTCGCCGCGCGACCTTGACACCACCTCACTACGAATCCTTTTCACATATCGATCCGTCGACTCGAAAGGTCGTGGTCTCGGGTGCAAGTCCTCAACTTCACGAGAACAGAGCGGTGGTTTTGGGCGCAACCCTAGAGGTTTTCCTCAAGTTCGAATATCTCTTCGAGTTGCGCGTGTCGATCCAGCTTGCTCGGCATATTGAAATACGGATTTCCCTTGACCCAGTAATACGTCATCGGAACGAGGCCGAGCGCCATGGCACCGAGACCGACCCAAAGGGTCGGCGCATTCAGGCCCGGAATCGCCTTTACGAAGAGATAGGCCATGAACACGGCACCAATGAGGGGCCACAGACCCATGAAGATGAAGTTCGATACCGACTTCATGATCTGGCGACGGTAGAGCACGATCACCGCAAAACCGGCGAGGCTGTAGTAGATGCAAATCTGCAGGCCGATTGCGTTGATGGCGTCGCTAAGGATCTTGCTGATTGAACCTATGAACTGCGATCCAACAAAGAGGCCAAGTGACAGCACCGTCACAACCGCCGTGGCGACGAGAGGAGTCTTGTAACGAGGGTGAACGGTGCCGAGTCGCTTCGGAAGCGTGTGGTCACGTCCCATCGCGAACAAGGTGCGCGTCACTTGGATGAGCGTCGTCTCCAAAGTGGCGACCGTTGAGAGAACGACGGCGAGAACGATGAACTTACCGCCAGTGCCCGGCCACACCTGTTGACCCAAGACACTCAGAACGTTCGCGGCGTTTCCGGAGATCTGACTAGCGGTGAGCACGAGGTTGGTAGCAATCGTGAAGACCTCAAAGAGCGTGAAGACGACGATGATGCCGATGATTGCGCCCAAGCCTGGTGTCTTTTTGGCTGACTTAGTTTCTTCATTGAGGTTCGCCGTAACGTCCCAGCCCCAGTAATAGAAGGCAGCGACGAGGGCGCCAGCGACGAATCCGGAGCTCCCATGAAAAATCGACGGTGAGAACCAGTGCCACGAGAAAGCCCGTACGTGGTGTGAATTCACCATCGCGAGTACGGCGAAGAGAACCAGCAACGCGAGCTCGATCACTGACATCACGATCTGCACGGTCACGGTGATCGTCACCCCCAGTGCCACCGCGGCCACCATCAACAAGAAGAAGAGCGCCCCAACCAGCGTGACATCGGCGGTGTTGTTCGCCGCTGACGAGGAAAAGAGCGCAAGAATATTGGCACCCGCGGGAACCGTTGCCGCCACCATGAAGATGAGCGCCGACACGATGAGGGCCCACCCCGAGAGGTAGCCCAGCGCCGGGTGTAGAGCGCGACGCACCCATGAGTAACTGGCCCCCGCGTTCGCCTCGACTCGACCAAGGTAACTGAACGCGAAGACGATGCCGAACATGGCGATACCGCAGTAGAGAAGCGCTGCGGCGCCACCGAGGGCTACTGCACCGAACAAGACAGCTGTAGAGGCGGCAATGGAGTACCCGGGTGCGACGCCAGCCACACCCATGATCACCGAATCGAAGAGTCCAAGGACCCCGGCTCTCAAGCTGTGCTGGGTTGCACCTGCCTCATTACCTTGAACCGTGTCGTTCACGACTACCTCTCTCTGGTTGGTGTATCACCTTCATCACTAAACACTGAACATCGAAATGTAACATGCCCGCCGTGGGTGAATGCGCAGCCCTTAGAGGCGCACGCCCCTCCAGCGCTAGGCACACGGCGTCACGCCCGCACGGGCCTAGGGTGACAGAAGAGTCCCATACGACTATTCTGCGCCGCGCCATATGGGCACTTCGTCGTCAAGGAAGATAGTGAGACAACGACATGTGCTTCTCACCCGAAGGCGACCTGATCGGAGGCGCTGTTGTCGTGGCGATTGGTGTCGACGCGTGCCTTCACTTGAGAAAGCGTGTCGAGTACATTCCCCTCGCGGTCTTTCCACTAGTCCTCGGCCTCCATCAGATCGACGAGACATTCGTGTGGTGGTGGCTACAGGGCCACGTGTCTGCCGATATCGGTCGAGTCGCGATGTGGATCTACCTCCTCTTCGCCCTTGTGATCCTGCCGACACTCGTTCCCCTCTTGATCTACTTCTTCATGCCCCGTTCTTCGAGTCGTTGGCGGCTGGTTCCCTTCGTCATCCTTGGATTCGTGGTCTCACTCATCTTGTTAGAAGCCATGCTCGTGGGAGATCCCAACGTGCGACTGGGGGCGTTCCATCTGGCCTACACCATTGGACTTCATAACGGCATCACGATCATTGGTCTCTACATCGTCGCGACCTGCGGCCCGTTGTTGGCGTGCGGCGTTCGACCAATGGTGTGGTTCGGTGTCGTGAACCTGATCGCGGCAATCATCTTGGCGCTGCTGTGCGCGAGCGGCTTCACGTCGTTGTGGTGTTTCTACGCCGCACTCGTCAGCGGCGCCGTGGCGTTTCACCTGCGCACCTCAGAAAGAGAGCACTCCACCCTTCGTACATCACCAACCAGTCCACGATGACCCACGCGCACTGATCATCCTGTCCAGCAGTGTCTCGCTACGGCGAGACTTGACTGACAAGGATGGAAAAGGGGTACGTCGAGTTGACGCGCACGGGCGCGATGGGTTTCTTGGCAGAACCGCTTGTAACAAAGAGACTCAGCTGAGTTGCTCGGTACTCTCGCCCTGGACCACTCATTGCGATGCTTCCCACGCCTCGGGCCTTGACGCAAACGCTTCGCAGTCCTGCCATTTGAGAAGTGCTGACGCTCACCCCAAAACAGGCGGTGCGCGATGTCGTGTTAGCAAAAACCACGTGGAGCGATTCTCTGGCATTCGAGCTGGGCGCATTCGCCACGTGAAAACCGCAGACCAAGGCGGAGAGACGCGCGCCCACCTTCGAGCAATTCTGTTGAAC
>JAJXXA010000126.1 GCA_021781335.1 Actinomycetes bacterium | reverse complement strand
ACAACGACACCGATCACGTTCCACGAGAGGGTGAGCATCTCGAGTCGGCGTCCGGCACGGCGCAAGTCCATCTATCGACGCCCACGAGTTTCCACGATCTTTCAAGCGTAGCGAAACTGCTCGCTCCTAGGAGAGAACGCGCCGGCGAAAATTGCGAAGACCGAGTGACAAGAATGCGACGATGAAGAGAATCAAGACCGGATAGATCACGTACAAGTGCATGTGCGGTACGTCGGTGAATGCGGCGCGCATTCCCTCGTTCACGTAGAGCAGCGGATTGATCAAGACGAGTGTCTGGAGCCAGTGCCACGAACCGATCTTCACTGGTGCCAGTCGTTCCCACTCGTAATAGGTCCCGCCAAGAAACGTGATCGGGAGAATCACGAAACCGAACATCATGCCAATGTTGCGAGGCTCGAAACTGGTTCCGAGCACGAGCCCCAGCGCACCCATTGCGATGCACGCTAGTGGTACGAGCGTGATGAGGACCAGCCAATGTATCGAGAGGTTGGCCTCGACGCCTTTGGCGTGAACGAACGACGCGATGGGTAATACGATCGCTGCGGAGATCGTTCCTTGTAGTGCCCCCGAGATCACCTTTTCCATCGCCACGAGCCAGATCGGACACGGTGCCTGGACGCGGTCTTCGATCTCACGGGTGAAGCCGAATTCCTGGGACATCTGGAGGGCCACCGACTGGACGCCTTGAAACATGATTGAAATTCCCACGACCCCCGCGACCAGCACCGTCGCGAAGATGCTCTCGGCGTTGCCCGCGCCCGCGCCACCGACCGATTGGCCAATCTTGGGAAAGACGTAGAGAAAGACAAAGCACAAGAGGAACGGCTGGATGATGGTGCGCACGATAAAGATGACGAAGTCCTTTCGAAGGACTGTCACGTCTCGTAGCAACAATGCACCGAACGCTGATCGACTCGTCGCGAATGACGATCGATGTCGAGCTGCTCGGACGTTCGTCAGCGGTGCGCGATCGGAATCGGCCATCAGTCGCGCAACTCCTTTCCGGTGAGATTGATGAACACTGTTTCGAGCGACGGCTCGGCGACGGAGAGGTCGGCCACATGGAACCCTCCCGACTCAGCAGCTTCGACGACGCGAGCGAGGACGCGTTCGGCGCTCGCGACGTGGAGCTCGACTCCTTTGTCGATGATGCGGTGTTTGCGCACTCCTTGGACCTTCTCTTGTAAGACGGCCGCCAACGCATCCATGTCGCCGGTGCTGCGCACCGTCACGATGGTGTCGGCGCCGACCGAGCGCTTGAGCCCATCGGGGGTGTCTAGGGCGAGGATCTTGCCGTGGTCCATGATGGCCACGCGATCGCAGAGTTGATCGGCTTCTTCCATATAGTGCGTGGTG
Source organism: Actinomycetes bacterium (assembly GCA_021781335.1). Classification (GTDB taxonomy): domain Bacteria; phylum Actinomycetota; class Acidimicrobiia; order Acidimicrobiales; family RAAP-2; genus RAAP-2. The sequence goes on along the minus strand of JAJXXA010000126.1, from coordinate 3,242 downwards.
AGCAGGATGGTTTGACCCTGCTCGTTCAATTGTCGAAGGATCTCCCACAGGGCGAGGCGGCTCTGTGGGTCGAGACCGGCGGTGGGCTCGTCCATGAATAAGACGGCGGGTCGGTGAAAGATGGAGCGTGCCACCATGAGTCGTTGGGCCATGCCGCCCGAGAGCGCGTAGACCGACGCTTTCGCCCACTTGGTGAGTTGGAACTGTTCAAGAAGTCGATCAGCCGTAGCCCTGGATTCACTGGCCCCGATGCCAAAGAGGCGTCCGTGGAAGTACAAGTTCTCCCACACCGTCAATTGTCGGTCAAGCGTGTTGCTCTGTGAAACAACTCCAAGAAACTGCTTGGCCAGCGCCGGGTGCGCAACGACATCGACGCCAGCGACGATGGCCGTGCCCGAGGTGGGAATGACACGTGTGGTGAGCATGCCTGCGACCGTGGTCTTGCCCGCGCCGTTTGGTCCGAGCAGACCGAAGATCTCACCTTCGAATACCACGAGGTTCAGTTCGTCGACCGCTCGAAAGTCGGCGCCAGGATAGACCTTGGTCAATGAAGTGGTGGCAATCACCGGTTCAGAAGAGAGAACGTGCGCCACGAAGTTCATCATAGGGACCTCGGTGTGATCCCATAATTCTCGTCACTGAGCTCACTGTCAGCTGTTATCGATCTGTCGCGGTCAGTGAGTCCGTGCGGTTCGCTCGAGACGAGCGCGACGCCATACGGCCGTTGCAAAGTCCAGTTCCTTAAGGAGCCTGGCGGCGCGATCGTCAAGTTGTGCGTCATTCGAAAAGACGTCGTCACGTACGGGGGAGCGAGCGAGTGAGATCGAGAGCTCGCCCGCATAGACCAGTTGCAGCGCTGTGAGCACGGGTTTGATCGCTTCGATGGCTCGAGCGCCGAGCGCGCCACCACCGTAACTAACCAGACCCACCGGCTTATCGCGCCATTCGTGGTACAGGTAGTCAAGAGCATTCTTGAGCGCGGCGTTATAGCTGTGGTTGTACTCGGGCATCACAAAGACGAATGCGTCAGAGCGCTCAACGATTGCGGACCAGTGCTTCGTGTGCTCGAATTCATAGTGGCGGGTGACGGGCTGGTGGGGTTCGTTGAAAAGCGGCAGGTCGAGTTCCGCGAGGTCCACCACTTGCACTTCAAAGGAACGATGCGCTTGAGCGAGTTCGTTGAACCAGGTGGCAATCGCGAATCCCGCACGACCCGGTCGAGTGCTGGCGATGATGATACTAAGGACGGGTAGGGACACGAGGACCTTTCGAGTTTCGTCGAGTCTAGGCAGGCGACACGTGGTGGTTCTCGCCACAGGTTCGCTCGAGATCGGCAACGACTGAGGACTGCGACTATTCGTTCGTTGTGAGTGTCGGCTAGCGCGCCCGTCTAGGGCTAAGGGTGGGTTTGAGTAGATGCGTGATCCTCAAAGTCGGGCTACCTGTCATCGAGAGTATTCCGGGCTATCAATTCTGAGAATAATCAGTGAAATACCAGTTCGCGAGGCCATTTAGTGATTTGCACCCGTGTTAGCACAGTAAAATAAGAAAATGACAAAGCAGAGCCGTTCGGTGCCGGTCATTCAGGCGGTACTGGACGAGACGTGTCGACGTCTTATAGACGAAGATGAATCACTGATTCGAATTCCTGATATTTGTGCGGCGACGGGTGTCAACTACGGCTCGGTGTATCACCATTTCGGCTCCCGCGAGGGGCTGATCGACGCCGCATATCACAAGATGTTTCTCGAATATGCGGAACACGACATCGAAATTCTACGAAATATCACCGAAGGCTCCGAGACGATGGAAGAGTTCGTGGCAGGAATGTCGGGGTTGGCGGGTACGTTCTCACACGGCGCGCAACGTACGCGTCGTCGGGCACTGCGCATACGCATCGTCGCGGCGTCACTGACGCGACCTGAACTCTATGAGAAGATCAGCGCCACACAAGATCAGGTCACCGAAGGACTGATGCGCCTGATTGAGCACGGTCAATCTCGTGGGTGGTTACGTAGCGATCTCACGAGTCGCTCACTCGCGGTGATGATCCAGGCCAATCAGGTTGGTCGGATTCTCGACGACATTTCAGGTACACCAGTAACCCCTGGCGAATGGGAGCCCTTGATGTTCGCGCTCTTCGCCGCAATGATCACGAGCTGAACTTCGACGCGCATGTTGGGTGTGCTGTACTGAGGGCGTGAGGATCTTTCGAGTTCTGGCATCGCTCTTGATGGTTGTTGGTGTAGTGGTGGCGGTGGCGCGCGTCAGTGCACACGGTGCGCCACCCGTGGCCGCTGTCCCGTGTGACGCGGGGGCGCTCGGTGCCGCGTTTTCGAGTGGTCTCGCGCTTCAATCGGTGTCGCAGTACGCCTGTGACAGCGGATGGGCCTACGTGTGGGCGAATATTGGCGGTGGCCCTGCGGAGGTGAGCGTGACCGAGGTGTTGCATTTCAACGCGCTCTCGGGCGAGTGGCGCTTCGCGCGACGTCAAGACGTGTGCAAGCCAACGATCTTGCCGAGTGACATCTACCGCAAGGGCTGCTTCTCGAATTAGGACCCGCTCGTCACGCATAGTGCCGTCACGACGCTTCAGTCGACACGAAACGAAGCGGCGTCGTGGTCCACGGTGATCGTCAATATCACCTACGCTCTTACTTCGTGCGTCGTCGTGGATTTGCCTCGTTGGCTTGGGCTTCGACGCAGGACCTCTTTGACCAGGCCACGGCCTTTGGCCGCCTCGCTCTCGTGCACGTGATCATGATGGCGGGTGACACTCTCGTGACCGTTTCACTGGCGGGATCGCTCTTCTTCTCGGTGTCACCCACTGAGGCCAAGGGAAAGGTCTTGGCCTATCTACTGTTGACCATTGCCCCATTCGCCGTGGTGTCGCCCCTTTTGGGCCCTCTCATCGATCGCTCGGCGAATGGTCGAAGGATCCTCGTCGCGCTCTCGGCGGGGCTTCGAGCGTTGTTGTGCTGGTTTATGAGCCAGCACCTCAATTCGTTGTGGTTGTTTCCCGAGGCGTTTCTCGTACTCATCTCATCCAAGTTGTACGTCGTGACGCGTGGTGCGTTGGTTCCCGAAATGGCCCGCACCGATCAGTTTCGCGAGCACACTGCGAAGGTCGGCGAATCGGGGTGGCCCAATCATGGCGGTGAACAAGAGAAGGGGTTCGCCGGCTTCAACGCACAACTGACGTTGCTCGGGACGATCGTGGGACTTATCGCAGGCTCGATTGG
>JAJXXA010000022.1 GCA_021781335.1 Actinomycetes bacterium | reverse complement strand
CGTCCCCACAGGCGAAGACCGGGCTCGCGCCCGTCAGCCCGTTCACTTGCCACTGATCGTCCACCGCGAGCGTGGCTCGCGCAGTGACGTGGGGCTCTGCGTTCAAACCCAACGCGTCGAGTTCGGGGCCGACGAAACCGGCTGCGATCAGTACGAGTTGTGCGGGAAGGCGCTCGGTGGCACCCGTCGTAAGTTCCTTCACGACGATCTCTCGCACTGCGCCTTCACCGACGAATTCGAGCGTCTCGGTGGAGAAGATCCGTTCGCCGCCCTCGGCGTGGGCCGACGTTGTCTTGAAGAGGCGCGCCATCGTGGGCCACGGCTGGTCGTTCGGGCGGGTGTCGGGCGGCCGTTCCATGATCTCGATCTGGGTGATCGACGTCGCACCTTGGCGATGGGCCGTACCCAGGCAGTCTGCGCCGGTGTCGCCGCCGCCCAGGATGATGACGTGACGTCCACTGGCGCTGAACTGTGACTCGACACCGTCTCGTACGGCCCGATTGGCCGCCTCGAGGTAGGTCATGGCGGGCATGACGCCGGCGAGGTTCGCGCCCGCAACGGGGATGAGGCGTGGTCGCGTCGAACCAATGGCGAGCAGCACGGCGTCGTGCTGGTCTTGCAGTTCGCTCAATGCCGTAGCGCCACCCACGTCGACGTTCGTGTGAAAGACAATCCCGGCCTCACGCATGACCTCCAGGCGGCGATCGAGGATGCGCTTTTCCAACTTGAATTCAGGGATGCCGTATCGCAAGAGACCACCAATGGCGTCGGACCTCTCGTAGACGCTGACCGCATGTCCCGCGCTTCGAAGCTGGGCTGCAGCGGCGAGACCGGCGGGCCCAGAGCCGACGACTGCCACGTGCTTGCCCGTTTCGTGCGGCGTTGGTGCGGCGACCTCGAACCCGTTGTCAAAGGCGTGTTCGGCGACTTCGTATTCAATGCGCTCGATGGTCACCGGGTCACTCGCGATACCCAAGACACAGGCCGATTCACACGGCGCGGGGCACAGTCGGCCGGTGAACTCGGGAAAGTTGTTCGTACTGAAGAGTTGTTGGGCCGCGGTGGCCCACTGCGACTTATAAACGCGGTCATTGAAGACTGGAATGCGGTTGCCCAACGGGCAACCCTGCATGCAAAAGGGGATGCCACAGTCCATGCAGCGCGCCCCCTGCTCGGCTACCTGGGCGTCACTCTGTGGCTCGTAGACTTCGCGCCAATCGCGAAGTCGCACTGGAACCGGGCGGTACTGGGGGCCCCGTCGTTCGAATTCCAAGAAACCTGTGGGCTTACCCATTTCGCAGCTCGTCTCGCACGCGTTGGTATTCGGAGGTCTCGATGCGCACGAATTTCATGCGTTCTGATCGCCAGTTCTCGAGGAGGCGGGCGGCCTTGTCAGAGTGCGTCTCGGCCTGGAATCGTTCGAGGAGCGCCACGAGCCGTTCGTCATCGTCGAATTCGAGTGGGTCTATCTCGTAGACGCCGGCGCTCAAGTGGTCGTGGACCTTGCGGTCGGGGTCATAGAGATACAAGGTACCGCCCGACATGCCCGCCGCGAGATTCCTCCCCACGTCACCAATCACCACGACGACTCCTCCAGTCATGTATTCACAGGCGTGATCACCCGTGCCTTCGACGATGATCGTGGCCCCGGAATTGCGCACCCCGCACCGTTCGCCGACGACGCCACTGATGAAGATCTCTCCACTGGTGGCCCCGTAGCCAATCACGTTGCCCGCGATGATGTTGGCGTCACTTGGAAACGTCGCGTCGGGTGATGGTTTGATCACGATGCGCCCACCCGAGAGCCCCTTGCCGGCGTAGTCATTGGCGTCTCCGGTCAGTCGTAACGTCATCCCAGCTGGCATGAAGGCGCCGAGACTCTGCCCTGACGACCCCTCAAGGTCGATCTGAATGTGGTCGTCGGGCAGCGTTCGTGCGCCGAGTGCCCTCGTGATGGCACTGCCCGTGAGCGTGCCCACAGCTCGATTGACGTTTCTGATTGCACTGTGGAGTCGAAGGGGCGTGCCCTTCTTCGCGGCGTCAAGCGCGCTGTGCAAGAAGCTCCAGTCGAGCGCATCATCGAGCCCGTGGTCCTGCTTTTGACTGTGGTGGCGCTGATCTGGCGGCACAGGTCGAAGCAGTGCGCGAAGGTCGAGGTCGCTCAGCGCATCCTCGGGCGCGTCGACACTGATACGTGTGACGTCTCCGATCACCTCGTCGAGCGTTCGCGCGCCGAGGAGTGCGAGGTACTCGCGCACCTCTTCGGCAATGAATTCGAAGAAGTTCTCGACGAACTCCGGCTTACCAGTGAATCGTTCACGCAGGACCGGATTCTGAGTGGCAATGCCGACCGGGCAGGTGTCGAGGTGACACACGCGCATCATCACGCAACCCGACACGACGAGTGGGGCTGTGGCGAAGCCAAATTCCTCGGCACCCAACAGGGCCGCGATGATCACGTCACGCCCGGTCTTCAATTGTCCGTCCACCTGGACAACGACCCGACTGCGCAGTCCGTTCTGGGCCAATGTCTGATGGGCCTCGGCGAGTCCCAGTTCCCACGGGGTGCCGGCGTGCTTGAGCGACGTCAGCGGTGCCGCGCCCGTGCCGCCGTCGTGGCCCGAGATGAGGATGACGTCCGCGTGCGCCTTCGCCACGCCCGCGGCAATCGTACCCACGCCCTGTTCGCTGACGAGCTTGACGTGGATGCGTGCCTGGTCATTCGCATTCTTCAGGTCGTAGATCAATTGGGCCAGGTCTTCAATGGAGTAGATGTCGTGGTGCGGTGGTGGCGAGATCAGACCGACTCCCGGCGTCGAGTGGCGAGTCTGGGCAATCCACGGATAGACCTTGGATCCGGGTAGCTGGCCGCCTTCGCCTGGTTTGGCGCCCTGGGCCATCTTGATCTGGATGTCGTCGGCGTTGACCAAGTAGCGACTGGTCACACCGAAACGGCCTGACGCGACCTGTTTGATCGCGGACCTCGTGTTGTGCTGGGGATCTGAGGTATCGAAGCGTTTCTCGTCTTCGCCGCCTTCGCCAGTGTTCGACTTGGCACCCAGGCGGTTCATGGCGATCGCGAGCGTCGTGTGGGATTCTTCCGAGATGGAACCGTATGACATGGCCCCCGTGGAGAAGCGCTTGATGATCGACGAAGCGCTCTCGACCTCTTCTAAGGGAATGGGCGTTGGACTGTTGACGAGTGAGAAGAGTCCGCGCAAGGTCACCTTGCCGCTCGACTGGTCGTTGACCATCTTCGTGTACTCCTTGAAGATGTCAAAGCGCTTCTCACGTGTCGCGTGTTGGAGTTTTTGAACGGTACGGGGGTTGAAGAGGTGAAGTTCACCGTCACGGCGCCACTGGTATTCGCCGCGATTACGAATCTCGAGACGTTGCGAAGGGGCGGGTTCGTAGGCGTCGGCGTGCAAAGCCAGGACACTTCTCGCAATATGTTGCAGTGTGATGCCGCCAATGCGTGACTGGAATCCGGGAAAATACAGATCGAGAACGTCTTGGGAGATGCCAACGGCTTCGAACAATTGGGAGCCGACGTAGCTCGCCACCGTACTCACACCCATTTTGGACATGGTCTTCACGATGCCCTTGTTGAGGCCTTTGCCGTATTGATAGCGAGCTTCGTAGGCCGAGAGCTGGTCGAGTTCACCCTCTTCAACGAGGGCGTCGATGGACTCGTAGGCCAGATAGGGGCACACTGCGGAGGCCCCGAAGCCCAACAGCAGCGCCACGTGGTGGACCTCTCGAACGTCGCCCGCCTCGACGATGAGGGCCGCGCTCGTGCGCAGGTGCTCATCGACCAGGCGATGGTGTACCGCCGAAGCCAGCATGAGGCTCGGAATCGCCGCCGAGCTCATTGAGGTGTTGCGGTCGGAAAGGATCACGACATTGGCCCCAGCGCGCACGTGCTCGACCGCCTCGCGCGTAGCGCTCTCCACGGCAGCAGCGAGGCGCTTCGCGTCGTCGCCATCCCCGTGGGCATCGAAAATGCCGTCGACGACCGCCGTCTTGAAGCCTTGGACGAGATCACTCTCTTCGATGTATTGGATCTTGGCCAGCTCTTCAATGCTGAGCACGGGCGAAGGCAGGACGATCTGGTGACAATGCTCCGCCGTCTCACTCAGTAGGTTCCCCTCTCCCCCAATCGCGATGCGAGTGGAGGTGACGAGCTCCTCACGAATCGCGTCGAGCGGCGGATTGGTGACCTGGGCGAAGAGCTGCGAGAAGTAATCGAAGAGCGATCGAGGTTCGTGCGACAAGGCCGGGAGTGCCGCGTCTGATCCCATTGAACCAATGGGCTCTTCGCCGACCTGGGCCATGTGGCGGATTATGAGTCGTAGGTCCTCTTCGGTGTACCCGAAGTTGCGCTGCTGGCGCACGATGGACGCGTGGCTTGGCGTCAACATCGCGCGCGCCTCGAGCTCGTCGAGCGATACCTGCTGCTCGGACAGCCATTGCCCGTAAGGCACCCGCTGGGCGAGCGAAGATTTCAATTCCTCGTCGTCGATGATCCTGCCCTGTTCGACATCGACGAGAAACACTCTGCCGGGCTGCAATCGTCCTTTTCGTTCCACGTTCGACGGTTCGATCGGGAGAACTCCAACTTCACTCGCGAAGATGACCCGCTTGTCTTTGGTCACCCAGTAGCGGGCTGGACGAAGTCCGTTGCGGTCGAGCACGGCACCAACGACCTTCCCGTCACAGAAGGTCACTGAGGCGGGCCCGTCCCACGGCTCCATCAGTGCGGCGTGGTACCGATAGAAATCTCGCCGCTCGGCACCCATCGCTGTTGACCGCTCCCACGCTTCGGGGATCATCATCAATATTGCGTGGGGTAAGGAGCGGCCTGATTGCACGAGGAGTTCAACGACTTCGTCGAAACTTGCCGAGTCGCTCATGTTGGGCGTGATGATGGGTGTGAGTTGCGACATCGGCAGGGCCAACGATGGACTGTCGAGAGTCGTTTCTCGTGCGGTCATCCAATTGCGGTTGCCCCGCACGGTGTTGATCTCGCCGTTGTGCGCGATGTAACGAAATGGCTGGGCGAGGTCCCACCGTGGCAGGACATTGGTCGAGAATCGGCTGTGGACGACGGCGATGGCCGAGCTCAAACGGTCCTCGCGTAGGTCGCTGAAGTACTGGCGAAGTTGGGGCGAAGAGAGCATTCCCTTGTAGATGAGAACGTGAGCGGAACAAGATGACGCGTAGACACGGTGTTCGTGCTCGATGACCTTCCTCGCCGCGAAGAGCGCACTCTCGAGCGCCACGTCTCCATTAGTAGGGGTGATCAATTGTTGGACGAAGCTCGGTTCGTTGGCCGCCGAGGTCGGACCCAGGATGCTCGAATCCACTGGTACGTCGCGCCAGCCACTCGAGCGCAGACCAACTCGCGTGAGGACTTCGTCGATACCTTGACGCACGCGAGCGACGTCGAGGTCTCGAGGAATCATCCAAAATGCCACGCCGTAGCCACCCTTCGCGGGCACCACCTCGCCAAAGACGTCGCGGATGAACGCGTCAGGCATTTGCAGGAGGATCCCAGCGCCATCACCTGAATCTGCGTCAGCACCGGTTGCGCCTCGATGCTCGAGATTCTCGAGGATCGTCAGGGCGTCTGTGACCGTGGCATGAGTGGGCGAACCCGTGAGGTCCGCGACCATGCCAACGCCGCAGGCGTCGTGTTCGAAAGAGGGGTCGTAAAGAGAAAGAGTGTCTGTCATTGCGTTACCTAGCGGGGCAACGCTGACCCACAACAACTATACCGAAAGATCACCGATCCCCCGCGACGTACGCTGGAGACGTGGAGAGACTGAGCAAGAGCGTCATGGTCGTTGGCGGAGGCATTATCGGTCTTACCAGCGCATTTCGTCTCGCGGTGGCTGGTCACCACGTCACCGTGTTCGATCCTTCGCCCGCCAAAGGAGCCACGTGGGCTGCCGCAGGCATGATTGCTCCGAGCGGCGAAATCGCCCCGGGTGAAGAGGCGAATTACGAATTGGAGAAACAGGCGCTCCACGCGTGGCGCGAGGTGTCGGGTCTGCTCGAAGAGCTCACGGGCGAAAGTCTGGTCTTTGGCGAGACGGGCACGTTACTCGTCGGATGGGACGCGAGTGACCGTCGACAAATGGCGCAGTTCGTCGAGATCGCCGAGTCCTTTGCCGCTCCGATGTCCACCGTGACTCGAAACGACTCGCCCGAAGTCTTTCAAGGTGTCTCGTCTCGAATCGCCAGCGGGGTCCTCATGGCGGGAGACGCCTGGATGGACCCCGACCAGGCGGTGCGGCTCCTGCTCGCGGGACTCAACAGTTTGGGCGCTGAGATCGTGAATGAGCAGGTCGTTGAGGTCGGCTCACGAGATGGCGAGGCCATTGTGGCAACTGAGGCACGTGAGTATCGCGGTGAGCTCGGTCTCATCGCGACCGGAGCGAGCGGCTTGCCTCGAGGCGCCACCAGTGAGCGTCACAGCGTTCGACCGATTCGAGGTGCGACGGTGCGAGTCCAGGGACTTGACCGAAGCGCTCAGCCTTCGATACGCGCTTTTGTGCGGGGGCGGGCCTTTTACATGGTGAGTCGACCGGGCGGATACTGCATCTTGGGGGCGAGTGCCGATGAACGCGCAGACGCGGTGTTGGAGGTCGGAGAGTTGCAGCGCCTGCTTCGCGACGGCCTCGACGTGATTCCAGAACTCGAGACCGCCAAGGTGCTCGAGACTCGAATTGGACTGCGTCCGGCGAGCCCTACCCTGGAACCCTTTTTCGAGCGTCTTTCATTGTCGGGATGGGCGTGGTCGTCTGGTCACTACCGCCACGGCGTCACGTTGGCGCCCCTGGCGGCGAGGTCGGCACTGGAGTTCGTGGAGAATGACTCGTGATCGTCAACGGCGTGGAGCACGACTTCGATGCGCTCGCCATCGATGAATTGATCACGCGCTTGGGCATTGAACCTCGCGGCATTGCCGTGGCGCGAAATGGCGAGATCGTGCGCAGGTCGGAGTGGTCGACGACGGTGCTGCTTCAATCGGATCGCATTGAAATAGTCACTGCGGCAGCGGGTGGTTGAGAGCCGTGCACGGGTACGTAACCAACAATTGATGAAAGGCGAAGAGGATGTCGACAAGTGAACTTCTAGAGGCGCTCGACGAGAGAATTCTCGAGGCGTTGAAGGCCAAGGCGACCGGCGAGACAATCGCATTTCTGTGCGAAGCGCGGGCGTGGCTGACCAATCCGAATCAAGATCACGGCGCGCATCGTCAGGCCCCCTGAACGCTCAGCGACTAGGATTGTTGACTCGCGGGCTGTGGCTTAGTTTGGTCTAGAGCGCTCGGCTGGGGGCCGAGAGATCGGGAGTTCAAATCTCCCCAGCCCGACCAACGCTCGTCGTTCGTTCCTTCGCTGGTCGGCTTCGCGCGGAGCAGGACAACGGGTCTCGTGCTGGCAAGTATGTCGAAGCCCGTGCCCGGCGCCGTGACAGCGACGGACGAGACGTGCGCCACGAGTGAGACGTAACAACCCCACATCTTTCGTGAAGTACGCGTGCACCAGACCTATGATCCGCACATGTCTCGTACTGACAGGGCGACTCGGACCGTGTCCGCTCCTTTGGCGAAGGTCTACGGCGCCCTCGTCGAAAAGGACTCCATGGGCTCGTGGCTGGCCCCACGGGGTATGAGCGCCCGATTCGACTCTTTCGACCCGCGGCCCGGGGGGACATTTCGCCTCGTGCTGAGCTACGCCGACGAGTCCTCGTCGAACGGCAAGACCACCCCCGACACCGACGTCGTCCAAGGCCGATTCGTAGAGATAGTCCCCGACTCGAGAGTCGTGTACGTGGTCGAGTTCGTGGCGAGTGGCCCCAGGTTCGAAGGTGAGATGACCATGACCTGGGAGCTGACGGAGGCCCCAGGGGGAACTCGCGTCGACATCCTCGTAGAGAACGTGCCTGACGCCATCTCGCGCGCGGACCACGCAGCCGGGTTGACCTCTTCTTTGGATAATCTCGCTCGTTTTCTCGAAAGTTAGTATCCCTCAGCGCCGCCTACGCGCTGGTCTTCAGTAGCGACGGGGACGAAGTTTGTGACTAATGACCCACAGATTGGGCTCTCGCGGTTCCCTGGTGGGGTTCATACTTGCGAAAGTACAGTGTTCGCACAGAGCGATTTTGAGGGGGACGTATGGGCGTATATCGCGACGTATGGGAACGTAGCATCACTGAACCTGAAGCCTTCTGGGGCGAAGCGGCGAAACAGATCGACTGGTATCGAGAACCAACGATCGTGCTCGACCGCTCCAAGGACCCGATCTTCAAATGGTTCGCCGACGGTGAGATGAACACGTGCTTCAACGCCCTCGACCGACACGTTGCCAATGGTCGAGGTGATTCGCTCGCACTCATCTATGACAGTCCCGTGTCGAGTACCAAAGCGCAGTACACCTATCGAGAGTTGCTCGACGAGGTGAGCCATTTTGCTGGCGCGCTTCGAAATCTTGGTGTGCACCACGGCGACCGGGTCGTGATCTACATGCCCATGATCCCCCAGGCCGCGATTGCCATGTTGGCCTGCGCGCGCCTCGGAGCGGTGCATTCTGTGGTGTTCGGAGGCTTTGCCGCCCACGAGTTGGCGCTTCGCATTGAAGACGCCCGGCCCAAGGTCGTGGTCACCGCCTCGTGCGGTATTGAAGTGAATCGCGTCATTGAATACAAACCGCTCATCGACGCAGCGCTCGAAGAGTCGTCGCACGCTCCTTCACACTGCATTGTGTTCCAGCGCCCCGAGGCGCTCGCCCAGATGGTTGCTGGTCGTGACATCGACTGGGTCCAGGCAGTTGATCGAGCCGATGTGGCTGAATGCGTGCCCGTCAAGGCGACCGACCCCTTGTACATCCTCTATACCTCGGGGACGACTGGTCGCCCCAAGGGGGTCGTGCGTGACAACGGTGGCCACGCCGTTGCACTGCAGTGGAGCATGTCGAACATCTACGACACCAACCCCGGTGAGGTCTTTTGGGCCGCATCTGACGTTGGCTGGGTCGTTGGTCACTCGTACATTGTGTACGCGCCCCTGTTGGCGGGTTGCACCACGATCATGTACGAAGGTAAGCCCGTTGGCACCCCCGACGCCGGGGCGTACTGGCGAGTCATCAGTGAGTACGGCGTGAAGACCCTCTTCACTGCGCCGACGGGCTTTCGTGCGATCAAGCGAGAAGACCCCAATGGACAACTACTCGGCGACTATGACATGTCGAAGTTCCGCTATCTCTTTCTCGCTGGGGAACGACTCGACCCCGAGACTTATTCGTGGGCGAGCGCGTTGCTTGGTGTGCCGGTGATCGACCACTGGTGGCAGACCGAAACTGGATGGCCGATCGCGGCGAATCACATGGGGCTCGACCCCATGCCCGCAAAGCCCGGTTCGCCGACGGTGCCGGTGGCCGGATTTGACGTGCGGATCTTCGATGAGACGGGTGCGCAGGCGCCGACAGGAAATGAAGGGCTCATCATGATCAAGACGCCGCTCCCCCCGGGATGCATGTCAGAAGTATGGGGTGATAAGGACAAATTCACCGAGGCGTATTTGAGCCACTCCCCCGGGTACTACCTGACGGGTGACGGCGGACACTTCGACGACGACGGCTACCTGTTCGTGATGGGTCGAGTCGATGACGTGATCAACGTCGCGGGACACCGGTTGTCGACCGGAGAGATCGAAGAGATCTTGGCGGCGCACCCCGACGTCGCTGAATGCGCAGTGATCGGCGTGGCGGATCAATTGAAGGGTCAAATTCCTCGAGGACTGGTCGTTCTCAAATCTGGCGTCACGCGAAGCAGCGAGGAGATCTCGAATGAACTGATCAAGCGGGTGAGGGACCAGTTGGGCGCGGTGGTGTCGCTTCGACAAGTTGACGTCGTCGCCGCACTGCCGAAGACCCGTTCTGGCAAGGTGCTGCGAAAGAACATGCGTTCAATCGCGGACGGAATAGACATACCGGTGCCGTCCACCATTGACAATCCCGCGATACTCGAAGACTTGCGACCGATCCTGGAACGCCATTAGACCTCGGAAGTGGAGACGGCGACGTGATCTCTACGTGCTCGCGAGTCCGTAGTTGATGGCGGCTTCGTGTAGTTCGTCGCGAGCTCGCGGGTGTGCCGCTTCGTCGATCAGCAACCGGGCCTGGGCACGCTGGCTTCGACCGAACAGCCGCGCGAGGCCGTGCTCGGTGACGACGACCGAGTGCTGGAACGAGCACACGGGACTCTCTAACAGTGGGACGATATTGGATGAATCGGACTTCTCGTGCCATGAGCGAAGGGCCAGCACCGCCTGACCGTCCGCAGAATGCAGGGCGCCACTGACGAAATCTGGTTGGCCCCCGAAGCCGGAGTAGATTGCGCCGCGCACATAACTAGCGTTGGCCTGCGCATAGAGGTCCACTTGGATTGCGGTATTGATGGAAAGCATTGAAGGATGCTCGGCGATTCGACTGGGATCATTGGCGGTCTCGGTGCGCAACATCGTCAGACGCGGATTGTCGTTCACCCACTCGTAGAGTTCTGGCGTCCCAAAGAGAAATGTCGCAACGATCTGTCGGGACCTGTCGAGCGCCCCAGCGGCCTCGAGGTGCATCACGCCATCACTCACGAGTTCTGACCAAATGCCCAAATTGCGAAAGTGCTTCATGTGACTGAGTGCCGCGTCGGGCAGCTGTCCTATTCCCATCTGCAGGGTGCTGTAATCGCTTGCGAGCGACGCAACGTGCTCACCAATGAGATTGGCCTCGTCGTCCATCGCGCGATCGTTGGGAGATGGAAGTGGTGAGGAGACTTCGATGGCGTAGTCAATGGTCTCGACGCTCAGTTCACCATCGCCTCTGGTGTAGGGCATGTGATCGTTCATCTGCGCAATGATCAGACCACCGCGACGACGTACCTCTTCAATGGCCGCGGGCAGGATATTCACTTCAATGCCGAGCGACACCTTGCCATTTCGAGGCGTCGAGGTGTGGATCAGCACCGCGTCAGGGGGTCGGTTGAACGCGAACAACCGAGGAACGAGCGAGAGACGCATTGGCAGATAATCAAGTGACGGGTCGTGACGCACTCCCGGCCCGACGAACGGACTCTCGGTGACGAAGCCGTCTCTGACCGGCCATCCCCGTTGAGGATTCATCACGAACGCCCGACATCGGCTGCGTGTCTCATCGAGGATTCGAACCAGCTCCCAGGGCGTGGCGAAATTCCCCGACACGACGAGGCGTGGCTCGACGCCAGGCAGCGACTCGAGAAGCGCCGCAATCTCGGTTTGGTTGACGATGTTCATGGAGTGACGCGCCTTCCTCTACAGGACTATTCAATGAAACTACGTGGGTGACCCGACGCGACTGAAGAGCGCACCGAGATTTGTCGGCCGCTGGATTCGAGATGCGTGTCGGATGCCGTTCATGCCCCGTGGCGCGGCCCTCGATGATCTGGGTCTGCACCCTCAAGGAGAAGTCGCCATTCGGCTCGTTCAATCGAACGCCTCGCTGCGTCGACCGCGTCGGGATTCACTGAAATCGACGTGATGCCGTAACGCACGAGATGTTCTGCGAACTCTGGATGGTTGGATGGAGCTTGTCCGCACAACGATGTCGTGATCCCGGCGTTTCGACCTTGGGTGATGATGCGCTCGATGGTGTCGAGCACGGCTTCATCAGACTCGTCGAATAGTTCGGCGCAGGTCTGTGAATCACGGTCAACCCCGAGCATCAGCTGAGTGAGGTCGTTGCTACCTATGGAGACTCCCGAGATTCCCATTCGGGCATATTCGGGAATCCGATACGCGACCGATGGGACTTCGGCCATCACCCATACGGGGATTTCCTCGCCCAAAGGACTCTCGTGCACGAGGTCGAGGCAGGCTTGTAGCTCCCACTTCGTTCGCACGAACGGGATCATGAGAACGATGTTGGGGGTCTGTTCAAAGACCTTCGCCAGCACCTCGAGTTCGAGGCGGAAGACCTCGGGGTCGTGCACGTAGCGAAAACAGCCTCGATAGCCAATCATGGGATTCTCTTCTCGAGGTTCGAACTTCGCTCCACCTTCGAGGTTGGAGAACTCGTTCGTTCTAAAGTCAATGCTCCGATAGACAACGGGACGGCTCCCAAAAGCCTTGGTGATACGCGTCAGAGACCCAGCCATCTTGTCAACGAACTTCTGCTGTTCTCCTCGTTCTATGAGCAGCTTCGGGTGCACGCCCTCGAGGGCGTCGGTGACCATGAACTCGGCCCGCAGAAGACCGACGCCGTCGACGTTGAGTGCTGCCACCTCCTCAGCGTGATCAGCGAAGGCGAGGTTGACGTAGAGCCGCGTCGCGATCGGACGAGAACTGGGCTCTTCGACGTTTCTCTCGACAGTGTCCTTGACTGACACCGTTGCAGCGGGTGCGGAGACTTCCCCAGCGTAGACCGCACCTTGGCTCCCGTCTACCGTGACGAGTTCTCCGGTTCGAAGGACCGTGGTCGCCGTGCGAGCTCCCACCACGCACGGCACGCCTAGTTCACGAGACACGATCGCCGCGTGACAGGTCGTGCCACCTTCGTCGGTGACCAACGCGCCGGCTCGACGCATCGTGGGCACCCAGTCGGGACTCGTCATTCGAGCGACCAGAATCTCGCCATCTTTCAGATCATCGCCTTGATCTGGCGAATCGAGCACCCGCACCTTTCCGGTTGCCCTTCCCGACGACGCAGCCAGGCCCTGCAACAAGAGTGTGGCGCCCTTTAGCGAAGTGACTTCCGTCTTAGCGCCGAGCGTCGTGATCGGGCGTGCCTGCACGAGATACAACTTGCCCTGGCTGAACGCCCATTCGGTGTCTTGCGGAGCACCGTAATGGGCCTCTGTGGCGAGCCCGAGACGAGCCAGTTCGAGGGCCTGCTCGTCGCTGAGGACGCGCTGTCCGCCCTCTTCAGGCGTCAAGTCCACGTGAAGGTCGTTGCCATCGGGGCCGCGGACCAACTTGAAGTCTTGAACGCCGACGCGCACCTGCACCAGTGTCGGTCCGGACTTGTTGATCACGTAGGTATCGCACTCGACCTCTCCGCTCACCACGACCTCGCCCTGGCCGAACGCCGCATCGATGACAATGCGCGACGTGTCACCCGTCGAAGGATCCGCGGTGAACATCACCCCCGAGCGCTCTGAGGCGATCATCTGTTGGACTATGACACCCATGGCGGGTGTGTCGGAGATTGCGCGCGTTCGCCGGTACGAGATGACGCGCGCGCCGTAGAGCGAGGCCCAGCAGTCCACCACCTTCTCGAGAAGGCGTTGGTCACCTACGACGTTGGTGAAGGTCGCGTTCATTCCCGCGAACGACGTATCTCCCGCATCTTCACCGGTGCCTGATGAGCGCACGGCGACGAACGTGTTCTCACCCAGTTGGTGGTAGGCCTCGACGATCGTTCTCGCGAGCACGTCGGGCAAGGTGATCGAGTGGATCAATTTCTGGGTCTCAGCGGAAAGTTTGGCGAGATCTGCGGTTGAATCGGCGCTGCTGGACAACAAAGTTGCGAGCTCTTTCGCGATGCCCGCATGATCCAGTGCGTACCGGTACGCGTCGGACGTCACGACGAATCCTGGAGGAACCGGGAGTTTTGCGGCGGTCAACTCACCAAGGTTGGCGCCCTTGCCGCCGACGAGCGGATTGTCGGCCAGACGAATGTCTTTGAACCAGCGTACAAATTCCATCGTGACCTCACTCGCTCGCGACCTCTGTCCCCTCAGCAGTATGGCGCCCGTGATGAGTGATTGCTAGAGCAAAAGGTCACTGACGCTGTTCCTAAACAGGGAAAACGCGTCGTGATGTTGGATGGCAGTGAGCGCTGGTGCCCAGGTTGGTCACCCTTGGTCAGCCACATTTCTTATTGAACCCAGTTTGGCTATCGAGGTCTCGATGACGTCGCCCGCATTCAAGAAAACCGGTGGGTGCTGACCTTGACCGACGCCGTGGGGGCTCCCGGTGAATATGAGGTCGCCCGGTCGCAGCTCACAGATCGTCGACAAGTACGAAACAAGTTCCGCCACGCTGAAGAGCATGTCGCCCGTCGTCGAATCCTGATAGCGATGACCGTTGATGTCGCAGGTGATCTGAAGGTCATTCGGATCGTCGATCTCGTCGCGAGTCGTTATCCACGGACCGACGGGTGCGAAGTTCTTGTGGGATTTTCCAAGCGAGAATTGTGCCGGCGTACCTCGCAGTTGCAGTTCGCGATCGCTGAAATCTTGACCGACGCAGTAGCCCGCGATGCTCGAGAGCGCATCGTCGGCTGCAATGTCGCGCCCACGCTTACCCACCACGACCACGAGTTCCGCCTCCCAGTCTGTGCTCGACGACGGAATGGGAATATGGGCATTGGCCCCGGCGATCGATGAGGGGAACTTTGTGAAGACCATTGGGCTGGCCGGAGGGGTAAGGCCCATTTCCACCGCGTGTGCTCGATAGTTGACGCCTATCGCGAAGATCTGGCTCGGCGCGGTGAGAACGGGTCCGAGTCCTGGGCTACGAAGGAGTTCTTCAGGACTCACCTCTTCGGTCACGCGTGGTGACGTAGTTGCGAGCCACGCCGCGAGATCATCGATCCTCGAAATGAGGCTATCCACCTCATGGGTGAACTGACCGTGCGAGGCCCTTTCGACATCAACCAACCCTCCATCAGTGACAATGGTTGCTCGTCCATTGAGATTCGCTACGCGCATACATCAACCTTTCACGACAGATTTGCTCGTCGGTCAACGTTAGTTGAGCTGTTCGTTGGTACCTCGCGAACGTCACTAGGAGGCGACACGATTAAATTGGAGAGACATCTAGAGACGTAGGAAACTTCATGTCATTGCTTTTCAGCCCCCTCAGCCTGCGCGAAATTGACTTCTCGAATCGCGCTTGGGTCAGTTCTATGTGTCAGTATTCCGCCACGGAAGGTGTGGTCGGCGATTGGCACCTCGTACATCTCGGTGCCTTTGCGACTGGCGGTGCGGGCCTCATCATGGCCGAGGCGTCCGCCGTCACCCCGGAAGGTCGCATCTCGATTCACTGTCCCGGATTATGGAATGAGGAGCACGTCGAAGCCTGGTCGAGGGTCACCCGATTCGTACACGGCCAAGGTACCAAGATTGGTATCCAGTTGGCCCACGCTGGTCGCAAGGGCTCGACGATGGCGCCGTGGGAGGATCACCTGATCGCAACGCACGAGGAGGGTGGTTGGACGACTGACGCACCGAGCGCGATTGCGTTTGAGGGTTATCCAGTGCCGCGCCAGCTCTCAAGTGCGCAGATATCAGAACTGGTTGAGTCCTTCGCCGCCGCCGCTCGCCGCGCCTCGGCGGCCGGTTTTGACGTGGTGGAGATCCATGCGGCGCATGGTTACCTACTTCACCAGTTCCTCTCGCCCCTTTCCAATCAGCGCACCGATGTCTACGGAGGCACCTTCGAGAATCGAATCCGGTTCCTCTGTGAGGTGGTGGAGGCCGTGCGCGAGACGATTTCACCCGCGATGCCGCTCTTCGTGAGGATTTCGGCGACCGACTACGCCCAAGGTGGCTGGGATATAGATGAGTCTGTCCAGCTCGCACGAGTGCTCAAGACAATGGGTGTCGATCTGATTGACGTCTCTTCGGGTGGCAACATCGCCGGCGTCACGATCCCTGTCGCGCCGGGCTACCAGGTTCCCTTCGCTCAAAGGATACGCAGTGAAGTCAACGTACCCACGAGTGCGGTGGGGCTGATCACTGAAGCCCTTCAGGCTGAGGATATTCTCGATTCTGGCAAGGCGGATGCCACCATGCTGGCCCGCGCAATGCTGCGAAATCCCCGATGGGCGTTGCACGCCGCCGAGGAATTGGGCGACATAATCGCCTGGCCGCCCCAATTCGAGCGGGCGCGCACCCTGCACGCTTCGTAGAGACCACGCGCCGCGAGGTGTCGCCGGTACAATGGACTGCTAAAGGTCGGCCTGAGAACCGGCGTTCGCGATTGAACAGGCGCGAAAAGAGAAATGCCAAGAGAGGGTGATTCCAGCCGTTGGTTGGACACAGTATGGAGAAGAAGGATCCCTTCGTCTTACGCCACCTTGCCGACCTGCAACCAGAGTTGTGGTGGCTTGATTCAGATCCACTCGAACCCGCATCGCACTCAGCGTTAATCGGCGATATCGGAGCCGACTTGTGCGTGGTCGGAGCGGGATACACCGGGCTGTGGACCGCACTCCTCGCGAAGGAACGTGATCCTGAGCGCACCGTGGTGGTCGTAGAGCAGTATGAGACGGGCGCGGGCGCATCGGGGCGCAACGGCGGCTTCTGCTCATCGTCGCTAACCCACGGATTCGCGAACGGCATGGCGAGATTCGCGCATGAAATGGCCACCATCGAGCGACTTGGTCGCGAGAACCTCGATCAAATTGAAGAGACGATCCGCCGCTACGACATCGAGTGTGATTGGGAGAGGACGGGAGAACTGCGAGTCGCGGTCGCCCCGTGGCAATTCAAGGACATGGCCGAAGAGGCCCGTCTTCGTAACGAGATGGGCGACAACGTCATCGTGCTCGATCGAGACGAGGTTCAGGCGCGAGTTCACTCCCCTCTCTATGTCGGCGCCCTCTACGACAGCGACGGCACCGCGCTCGTCGATCCGGCACGACTCGTGTGGGGGCTCGAAAAAGCGTGTCTCTCACTAGGCGTGAAGATCTTTGAGAACTCGAAGGTCGAGTGGCTCGAAGACGTGGACGACGCGGTGCGTGTGCACACCCCCTACGGTGCCGTCACCGCGGCGCGCGTGGCCCTTGCCACCAACGTGTTTCCTTCCTTGATCCGCAAGGCGCGAAAATACGTTGTACCGGTCTTCGACTACCAGATCGTCACCGAGCCGCTGACCCCGGAGCAGTTGGAGAGTATTGGCTGGAAGGGGCGCGAAGGTATCGCTGACGCCGGCAATCAATTCCACTACTACCGACTCACTCAAGACGGCTCGATCCTCTGGGGCGGTTACGACGCGATCTACAACTTTCGCGGAAAGGTGCAACGAAACTACGAGTTCAACGCGGAGACCTACGCGACGCTCGCCGGTCACTTTTTAAAGACGTTCCCCCAATTGGCCGGCATAAAGTTCACACACGCGTGGGGTGGTGCCATTGACACGTGCACGAGGTTCTCGCCCTTTTGGGGAACCTCGCACCGTGGCAAGGTCGCGTACGTGCTCGGTTTCACCGGGCTGGGTGTCGCGTCCACACGCTTTGGGGCGGCGACCATGCTCGACCTGCTCGACGGCTTGCATACGGAACGCACGGCGTTGTCGATGGTGCAAAAGAAGCCCCTCCCCTTTCCGCCCGAGCCCTTTCGCTGGTTCTTCATCCGCTTGACGCAGGCAGCTATCAAACGCGCTGACGCTCATGAGGGTAAGCGGAACCTGTGGCTCAAGTTGCTCGACCTGTTCGGGCTCGGATTCGATTCCTAAACACAACTACCCGCGCCGAGGCGCGGGTAGTTGTGTTCGATGACGTCGGTGCTGCGACTATTCGTCTCCGCTCGCGTTCGTTCCCATCAGCTCAGAGATCATGTTGACCACCGTTGGGTCCGTCAGCGTCGTGACGTCGCCCAGTTGGCGATTCTCTGCGACGTCGCGTAGTAGTCGGCGCATGATCTTGCCCGAACGGGTCTTGGGCAGTTCCGGTGTCAGGATGATCTGACGCGGCTTGGCGATTGGACTGATGACCTTGGCGACGTGTGTGCGAAGGTCCTCGATCACTGCGGCCTGATCCTTGGACTCGTCCTCGGCGGACAGACGCAGTGTCACAAAGGCCACGATCGCTTGGCCCGTCGTATCGTCACTCGCCCCCACGACCGCAGCCTCGGCAACGAGCGGATGACCCACGAGCGCGTGCTCGACTTCAGTCGTCGAAAGACGGTGTCCCGATATGTTCATGACGTCGTCGATCCTGCCGAGTAGCCAGAGGTCGCCATCTTCGTCACGCTTGGCTCCGTCGCCCGCAAAGTACTTTCCCGGAAAACGTGACCAGTAGGTTTCCTTGAAACGCTCGGGGTCGCCGTAGATGCCTCGCGTCATCGATGGCCACGGGTGAGTGATGACCAAGTAGCCACCTTCGCCGTTGCCGACCGAGTTGCCGTCATTGTCGACAACATCCACTCCAATCCCCGGCAACGGCTTCATCGCCGCGCCCGGCTTGGTCGCCGTCACTCCCGGCAGGGGCGAGATCATGATGGCACCTGTCTCGGTCTGCCACCACGTGTCCACGATCGGGCACCTGTTGCCACCGATGTGCTCTCGGTACCACATCCACGCCTCAGGGTTGATGGGCTCACCCACCGACCCCAAGAGTCGAAGGCTCGTCAGATCGTGTGACGCGGGTAGGTCCGCGCCCCACTTCATGAGGGTGCGAATCGTGGTGGGCGCCGTGTAGAGGATGCTGACCTTCTTCTCTTCGATGATCCGCCACCAACGGTCCTTGCCACCCGAGTCAGGCAGGCCTTCGTACATGACCTGCGTGACACCATTGATCAATGGTCCGTACACGATGTAACTGTGCCCCGTAATCCATCCGATGTCCGCGGCCGTCCAACAGATGTCGGAGTCTGGTTTCACATCAAAGACGTAGTTGTAGGTCGTGGCCACCTGGGTGAGGTAACCACCGGTCGTGTGGTAGATGCCTTTGGGCTTGGCAGTCGTGCCGGAGGTGTACATGATGAACATCGTGTGCTCGGAGGC
>JAJXXA010000027.1 GCA_021781335.1 Actinomycetes bacterium | reverse complement strand
GGGCGCGCACCTCGGCGCATAGACCCTGGGTCAGGGGTGCAGGCCGTCCTCGTGGTTGAAGTGGGCGCTTGGCTCGAGCTGGAAGGTCGCGTGCTCAATCTCAAAATGGGTGACGAGACACTCCTGGAGTGCGTCGAGGACCCGAGGAGCGTGTCCGCTCGAGAAGCAGTGGTCCTCGACAACAACGTGCGCGGACATCGCAACTAGTCCCGAGGTGACCGTCCACGCGTGAAGGTCGTGCACATCAAGGACGTGGGGGACTTCGAGAAGATGGTCGCGCACGTCACCCAACACCAACTCATCAGGTGTCGCTTCGAGGAGTATTCTCCCCGCATCGCGAAGAAGGCCCCACGAGCTTCGCGCCATGAGGGCCGCTACGAAGAGTGAGGCGACCGCGTCAGCTCTCACCCAGTGGGTGAACATGATCGCGATCCCCGCGAGCGCCGTGCCGACGAATGCGTATAAGTCGGTCATGATGTGAGCCGACACCGCGCGCACGTTGAGGCTGGACTGATTCGCCTTCGCGAGCGTCCAGGCGGCGACGAGATTCACCGCGGCGCCGATGATCGCCACGATGAGTAGGGGAGAACCATTTACCTGGTGTGACGTGATGAGGCGTTGGACGGCTTCGACCGTTATGAAGAGGCCAATGGCCGCCAGGGTCACGCCGTTGGCGAGCGCCGCCAGGATCTCGGCGCGCTTGAGGCCGAATGTCCACTTGATGTCTGATGGTCTGGCGGCGAGGTGGATGGCCCACGCACTCAGCGCCAGTGCGGCGACGTCGGTGAGCATGTGCCCGGAGTCGGCGTACAGCGCGAGAGAATCCTCGATGACCGCGGTGACGAATTCCGCCACCAGGAATGACGTGATGAGAGCTAGCGCGACGAGTACGAGACGCATGTCGGTGTCTCGAGAGACGGTGGCGTGCTCGTGGTGGTGTGGTTCGTTCACGGGGCTCCCAGCGCTGACTCGCTCATCGTAGGCGCCGTGGACCCACTCGGCGAAAAACCATCTCCGTTCGAGGACGACGCACTCGCTCAGGCGCCGAGGATTCTCGCGATATCTCGCATTCGATCAGGCGCCGCGCGCCACCACATCCATCGTCCGCGACGTTCGCCGACAATGAGGCCGGCTTCGGCGAGTATGCGGGTGTGGTGCGAGATGGTGGGTTGACTCTTCGCGAGTGGCTCTTCCAGCGCGCAGCTGCACACTTCGGATTCCGACGCGATCATTGAGAGCATCCGCAGCCGCACGGGATCACTCAGCGCGGAGAAGATCTGGGCGATATCGGATGCCTCCGTTTCGGACATCTCCACGTGCGCGAGCGGACTACAACACGCGACCACGTCGGCGTTCACGGTGATTGTCTTGTGTTGTGCCATGTTGACCATCTTAGTATTGACAATCATCGATACACGAACTAGCCTCTTTCATTGACAGACATCAATTTGAGAGGAATCCATGTCACGACTGCAATTAGCGCTCAACGTTTCGAACCTCGACGAAGCGGTGTCGTTCTATTCGAAGTTCTTCAAGACCGAACCGGCGAAGGTACGCCCGGGCTACGCCAACTTCGCGATTGGCGAGCCGCCACTCAAGTTGGTGCTCTTCGAGAACCCTGCAGCAGCCGGAACGATCAACCACCTCGGGGTGGAGGTCTTTTCGAGCGAAGAGGTGGTCGACGCGACGACGTATCTCGGCGGGCAAGGCTTCGAAACCGACATCGAGGTCCAGACATCGTGTTGTCACGCTGTTCAGGACAAGGTGTGGGTCGATGGTCCTGACGGGTCTCGCTGGGAGGTGTACACCGTGCTCTCAGACGTAGTGCCGAGCGAAGGTGCGAGCGAGTCTGAGCTTTGTTGTGTCCCCGAGCCCCTCAGCATCACCACCAAGCCGGTCGCGTGTTGTTGACGTTCACCGGCGACCCCGCGAGCACAGTCCTTTCGAGAACGTTGATACAAAGGAGCAATACACATGGCTAGATCAGTAATCCATCTCTTTCACGGTGACGACGATTCATTGTCGGCGGGTTCACACGTCGCAGAACGTATCCGTCAAGTCGCGAGCGAGCAGGGTGTCGAACTCGAAGTGTTCTGCTTCGGCCCCGGTCAGGGCGCACTGAGCCGCGCGGGAGAATCCAAAGTCCTGAGCGAATACAACCAGCAGATTGACGAGCTCGTGAGCGCGGGTGTTCGCGTGGGTGCGTGCGTCAACGCTGCACGCGCCCAGGGAACCGAGGACGCACTCCTCGCTCGTGGGATCACACTCGAGTTCGCTCGTGATGCCTTCGTGCGCTACGCGCTCGAGGGTGCCACAGTATTGACATTCTGAGATCGTGCGCAACGACATCGTGCCAGCGCTCGATTCCACGTCGGCACCCGACGTGCCGGCCTGGTCAATAGCGAACTGGCTCGACGACCCGACGCTGCCCAGTTTCGAGGTGCTCGATACCCGCTCGGCGCAGGGTCGTCTTGACGTACGCGCCAAGACCGTGACCGTGCGTGATCTCGTCCTCGCGCACGGACACGCGTGCGACGGGCTGTTGCGTGGCGTGTGGGCACTGCGCGCGCTCTTCGATCTCGCGTTCGCCGATGCACCGATCGATCGGAGTGATCTGATCGTCGTTTCGAAGAACTCTCCGTGCCTGGGTGACGTGGCCGCGTATTTGACGGGTGCCCGCGTCCGCTTTGGCACACACCGACTCGATAATTCGCTCGGAGTGGGATTTCAACTCAAACAGTTGTCGACCGCCAGGACCTGGGAGGTTCGTGAAGAGGATGGATTCTTTCCCGACGTGATAGTCGCGTGGGAAGCGGCGCTGTTGGATGAGGTGATCTCCGAGAGCGACAAGCGTGAACTGCTCGCGGTGCACGAAGCGGCCCAGTGGGACTGGGTGCGCGAGCAGCTGTTCACGAGCGCCCCCCGCGACCACTACCGCGCACGCGAGTTGACCCATCTCGATCTGCCCGCACCTCTCATCGAAGCGCGTCGCAGTGACACCGTCAATCGCCTAGTGCCGGCCCCCGCCACCTTGACTGGTCCCGATGATCCGACGGTGCGCAACCCAGTCGCCGATGAACTGACACTCGCTTCGTGGCGGGATCGCTACGAGCAGGGGCCGACATGAAGAGGTACGCCGGGCAGTCTCGAGCGTGACCACGTTCGCCTGGCGTGAGGTCGTGGCGGGTAGCGAGTTTCTCACCACCCGGGCGAGGTGCGTCACGAATTATTTCATTGATGATCATGAATGTATGGTCAAATTTCTGTTAGATTCAAGTTCGTCAATCTATCAATGGAGTCGTCGTGTCATCAGGTAACGCAGCCGATCGGTTGTTCGTGCACGCGCCACGCACGCGACGAGCGTCACAATGAACGATTCGACAATCGACACCGTCCACGGCGTTGACGCGGGTGGACCCGTCGTCGCCCGACTGTCACTGCTGAACCGATTCCTGCCCGTGTGGATTGGGGTGGCGATGGTGGTGGGCATAGGTCTTGGTCGCGTGGAGCCGGGTCTCAACCGTGCACTCAATCGCGTGCAGGTCACCGGCACCAGCCTGCCGATCGCGCTCGGGTTACTCATCATGATGTACCCGGTACTCGCCAAGGTTCGTTACGGCGAGATCAACCGCGTCACGGCGGACCGACGCATGCTCATTCCATCGCTCGTGCTGAACTGGCTCGTCGGCCCGGCGTTGATGTTCACTTTGGCGTGGGTGTTCTTGCCTGATCTGCCCGCGTACCGCACCGGACTCATCCTGGTCGGTCTGGCGCGATGCATCGCCATGGTGCTGATCTGGAATGACCTCGCGTGTGGTGACGCGACCGCCGCTGCTGTGCTCGTCGCGATCAATTCGGTCTTTCAGATCGTGGCCTTCGCTGGACTGGGCTATTTCTACCTGCGCATCCTCCCGTCATGGCTCGGACTGTCGACGTCCGAAGTGCACGTGTCGGTGTGGTCGATCGCTCGAAGCGTCCTCATCTTTCTCGGGATTCCGCTCCTCGCGGGGTACCTCACGCGCACCTTTGGTGAAAAGGCGAAAGGTCGCGATTGGTACGAGAGTCGCTTCCTACCTCGTATCGGCCCCTTCGCCCTCTACGGACTCCTCTTTACAATTGTGATCCTGTTCGCGCTCCAGGGCAGTGCCATCACGCATCACCCGTTCGACGTGGCGCGCATAGCGTTGCCCTTGCTTTGTTACTTTGCGATCATGTGGGGAGTGTCCTTTGTCGCTGGACGCTCGCTCGGGCTCTCGTATGCACGAACTGCGACGCTGGCCTTCACCGCGGCTGGCAACAACTTTGAATTGGCGATTGCGGTGGCGATAGGTACGTTCGGTGTCACCTCGGGTCAGGCGCTCGCCGGTGTGGTCGGACCACTGATTGAAGTGCCCGCGCTCGTTGGACTGGTGTACGTGTCGCTGTGGGTTCGACGGCGCTTCTATTCTCGCGAAGGAGAGACTGTCCATGGACGCTCAAACGCCACATAACTCGCCCGATTCCGCTGAGTCGGCCCACGAGCGCCCGGTCGTGCTCTTCGCGTGCATCCACAACTCGGGACGTTCTGTTGCGGCCAAGGTCCTCACCGAGCACTTCGCGAAAGGGCGAGTCGATGTCCGTTCGGCGGGTTCGGAACCAGGCTCGAACGTCAATCC
>JAJXXA010000147.1 GCA_021781335.1 Actinomycetes bacterium | reverse complement strand
CTTGACCCTTGGAGACGCCGATGCGCGCTGACTGGCCCACGCGCACGTCGCAACCCGGGAGCGACGAGAAGCTGATACGACTGGGCGCCTCACGACAACAATCCGTGCCATTGTCCGCACCAGTGATCCCGAGTCCTCGGGTGAGCAGTCCTGGGCCTCGAAGTAGGACTTCGTCCCCACTTGGAATATCGCACTCGAACGAGGCCATGACCTCAGCGGCGCGCAGCAGCACGGCGCTGGCGGTCCCTTCGCTTCCGGTGACGACGTTCATGCACCAGTGCACGCCGTAGCTGAGGTACACGTACAGATGACCGGCCGGCCCGAACATGATCGCGCTGCGTGGGGTGGGTCCTCTAAAGGCGTGCGACGCCGGGTCGTCCTCGCCGCCATACGCCTCTGTCTCGAGAATGCGTGCTCGAATTTCAGAACTACCATTTCGAACCGTCGCAAATGATCCGATGAGCTCGCGCGCCACGACGTCGGGTTCGCGTTCGAAGAACTGTCGTTCCAGTTGCTGCGTCTGTCGCAACTCTCCTCGATTCGTCATCGTCATCCTCGAAGCCGCTTGCGCAAATTCTCTCACGTACGCGCTCATGTTGAGAGATCACGTAGGAGTAGTGCGTGTACTCTGCGGTCATGGCTGCCGCGATCTTCGGGCCAACGTTCCTGGTGGTCCTCACCTTCGTGTTGCTCGCCGTCGTGTTGCCACTGTGGACTTTCGTTGACATCCTGCGTCGGCGTCGCGATGTCTTTTCCGCCACGGGGCTCACCAAGACAGCGTGGATCGGTCTGACGACCGGTCTCACGGTCGCGACCTTCGTACTCCCTTTCATGGGGCTCGTCACCGTTGGCTTTTGTCTCAACTACCTGTTCAGAGTCCGAGCCAAGCTGAAGTAATTCGGTGACCGCTGAAGGCCCTTGCCCCGGCGCGTCGTCACTCGCTCACTCGAACCGGACGCAAGGCGCTCGACGTTTACAAGGACGCGCTTCGCGAGCTTCTTGATGGGATGTGAGTCACCCGCACAGGTCCACCTTGAAGTTGTGGCGTGCGGAGGGAAGAAACACTGTCGGAGTATCGTCAACGCTTCGAATCGAAGAATGACCTGATCAATCGCTTGAAGTCTGCAGTCCACTGACAGTACGACGGCTTCGACAGAGGGTAGAACTGCTCCACCTTTCGTTCCCAACCTTCAAGTATCTGCTTGCGAATTGACGAGTTCGAAGCGCAGCGTGGCCACCCTGCGCTACGTACTTAACACGCTTATAGTCACGATTACTGCGGTACGTCGCTCAAAAGGAGAACAGACGATATGGCAAATCCTGATCCAATTACAGCACCGAAGGTGGTTTCTAAGTCAACCGCCACCGACACCTCGACACTGGAGGGAAAGCAGACGTTGCTCGTCGCATACGTTGCCTCCCTCGCAATTGTTGGCGCGTTCCTACTCACTTTGATTCTTGCCTTTCACTACACAACGGCCGCCGACACCACGTCCGTGCTCGGAGTCGTCATTCCGATCTTCTCAGCCGTCATCGGTGCGGTGTTGGGAGGTGGTGCCGGGGTAGTCGCGGGCGCCGCGGGCAAGAAATCAGCGCAAGCCAGCTTGGCCGCAACGCAGAGCAAAGTCGAGAGTGCGAAGGCTCAGATGAAGGAATTGGAAGACATGGTGAAAAAGACGTTCGAGCAGATGCAACAGAATCTCTCAAGCGCACCCGGCGTTCCCGCTTTCACGCTCGCACCACAACTGGATTCAGTCCATATCGCCGAATTCGCAGACCTCGACAACATCAATTCCAAGATGGGTCATATCAAGGGATTGTTGGAATAGCGAGTTTCACATCGAGCGTGCGTTCGACGCAGTTAGCGAATACCCACGAGTCGACGTCTCGTGACACACATCGACTCGAGGGGAACGAACACGTCAGACAACGTCGCGCGAGCGATCGTCAATGCGAGTGACGTCACGAAGTGACCAGACGATAGCAATGGCAACCAAGACAACGAAGACCAACATCGCTACGCGCGCTGAAACGTGCGCCACGGCAATTCCGATTCCAATGACCGGAATCGAGAGCCCGATGTACGCACCGAGAAAGAATCCGGACAGTACTTCAGCGCGTGACTGCGGCGACGCAGTGTTACTGGCGGTGACGAGGGCGCCACGGAACACCAGACCGGCGCCCGCACCGGTGACGACACCGCCGACGACGAAGACCACGAGACTCGGCACCCACATGCCGATCGTGAAGAGGGCCAGTCCGGCGAAGAGGATCGGCACGCTTCGTCGAAGCATCAGGTTCGTGTCGAGGTCACGCGCCAGGATCTGCGCCAGAGCACCTGACGCAAACGCGGAGAAGGCAACGCCTCCAGCGACGGCGTGTGACGTCTCGTGCAAGGTGCCCGCGAGGAAGTTGGGGACCAGGGAGTTAAAGACGCCATACACGGCGAACGCCGCGAACGCGGCGAAGGTTGCGGCGAAGAATTGTCGGCGGCGCTCGCGTGGAACAACCACGCGCTGAGGACGCCACGCTGGTGGAACATCGGGCAGCGCCACCGTCTCTGGCGCGAAGAAGTTGATCAGCATCAACACGACGAGGGCCGCGCCGACGACGATGTAGGGAAGGCGCAGCGGCGCGGGGGCGAACTGGGCCAGGAGACCACCGAGCAGCGGCCCAAAGCCGATACCCCCAAGGTTTGCCGCGATCGCGACTATCTGGGGAGACTTCGACGTTGCGCCGGGGTGTGCGCGTAGATGCAGTTCGCTCAAGTACGCGGCGGCCGTCGCCGTTGTCATACCCACCGCAACACCGCAGACCACCCGAGCCACCAAGAGTCCGATGAGGCCCGGAAAGAAGACGAACACGAGAGCGCTCATCACGTTGACGAGCAACGCGGTCACGAGAATCCGACGACGTCCAACCCAGTCGGACACGTGTCCGACGAGAAAGAGACTGGCGATCACCCCAACGGCGTAGACGGCGTAGACAATCGTCACCGTGATGCCCGAGAAGTGGTCGCGCTCCTGGTACAAACCGTAGAGCGGTGTCGGTACGGCGGAGAACGCCATATTCAACAGTGACGCCATCGCGACCGCCCAAAAGGCGACACGGTATGGCAGGACTCGACGAGGATTCTCGCCGTGTTGACGTGGTGCGTGAAGTTGAACGTCGGTCCCTTTAGACACCACTTGGCAGGTCGAACCCGCTTGATCTCCGGTGTTCATCACCTTGACTCCGATTCGATTGAATATATATGATACAGTACGTATCGTATTTTAGTGTGTACGATTGAAACCGTGACACACCAGTCAGCCACCGGCGCCAAAAAGAAGGGCCGCCCCCGTAGCGAGGAGGTCCAGCAGGCGATCCTCAAGGCTGCGGCAACATTGCTGGCGGAACGCGGATTTCGCGCGCTCACCATCGAAGACGTCGCGGCGCTCGCCAAAGTGGGCAAGACCTCGATCTATCGGCGTTGGCCATCGAAAGGAATTCTGGCGCTGGACGCTTTTCTGAGCGAGTTCCTCCTGCTCCAGCCGCCGATCGACACGGGTGACCTTGCGGGTGATCTGAGCGAAGCGCTGAGCGCGTGGGTGAAGACCGTGGCTGGCACATCAACTGGAAGGACGCTCGTCGCACTCGTCGCGGAGGCTCAAACGGACCCGGAACTCGCGGTCGCCTGGAGAGAGACAGTCGTCGCTCGGGCTCGTAACCAACATCGTTCGATGATCGATCGCGCCATCGATCGCGGTGAGATCCCCAGAGACTCCGACGTCGACGTGCTCATGGACATGCTGTACGGTCCGGCGTATCACCGGCTCCTTCAGGGGCACCTCCCTTTGACGGATGATTTTGTGCATCAGGTGGTCGCGGTCGTGGTCGCTGGCGCCAAAGCGGGGTCAGCGGTGCCGTCGCGAGCCGCCAAGGTCTGAGGTCGGACGTTGGTGCAAGCGAGGTGTCACTGAATTCGCGGTGAGACGTCCCGTTCTCAGGGTCATCATGAGTTGCAGGGAACCGACCGATGCGCCAGAGAGGACAGCGCTTCAGTCGCTGAGATCAGCGTTCGTCGCGGCGTCGGGAGTCTCGTCGACTTCGAGGGCGGCTTTGATGACCTTCGTGAGCGCAGCTCGCAGTGATTCGAGTTCTGAAATTTCAATGCCGAGTCGAGCAACGACGGCGGGAGGGATGAGCATCGCACGTTCACGAAGTGCGCGGCCCTCTGGCGTGAGCTCGATGATCATTCGACGTTCGTCGTCATTGCTCCGAGTTCTGGTCACGAGCCCGGCACTCGCCAAACGTTTGAGCAGGGGTGAGAGCGTGGGTGAATCGAGTTGCAAGAGTGCTCCTATCTCACCCACTGAAAGAGGTGAGTGCTCCCAGAGAGCGAGCATCACGAGGTACTGAGGGTGGGTGAGGCCCATGGGCTCGAGGAGTGGTCGATAGACCGACACGACACTTCGAGCGGCCACCACCAGGGCGAAACAGACTTGGCGCTCGAGGGCCAGGGGGTCAACCGGATCAGGAGTCTCCGCGCCATTGGTCGCACGTGAGCTCGAATCCTGCATCGACAAGTGCTGGTTACTCGCCTCTTCTTGCACGTTGGTCATCTCCGACATGGTAGGTCTCGCCGTCGGACCCTCAAATTTGCAGGTCTCGACCTGTCCTTGGATGCCTGACAAAAATACAGTCTATGCTATTGAATAGTGCACGATTTAATCATACACTATGTAAATCGACGA
>JAJXXA010000090.1 GCA_021781335.1 Actinomycetes bacterium | reverse complement strand
ACACCAGCCGACAGTTGGTTCGCCAACGACTGGCGCGACAATCCGACGTTGCCATCATCGAGGCAACCGTGGACGCACCACTCACCGCGTCACCAACCCAGGTAATGGAGTTGCACCTTGTCGGGTGACGTAACTCGACTCGTGCGCTGGCTCAAGCGAGCACGCCCTCCTCGCGCGCAACTCACGCGCGCACTTCTCGCAGGTACCGTCGCGGCAGTTACCAACATCGGCCTGCTCATCGGCGCAGTCGCGCTACTCGTTGAGAGTGCCACGCGCCCGGGTCTTCGCGCGGTGGCGGGGGCGCTCATCGTGATCGAGCTTCTCGCCTTCTTACGTTCGCCACTCCGATTCCTCGAGCGATTGAGTGCGCATCGACTCGGCTTCAGCGCGGTGACGCGATGGCGGCGATGGCTCATCGCCACCGTCGGTCGCTGGGATTACTCAAGGTGGCAAGAGTATGCGGCGGGAGATCTCCTAGAGCGCTCCCTGCGAGACACTGATGAATTGCAGGATCTCTGGCTACGCTTTGCTCTGCCCGTCATCACAACCAGCGTGGCGCTCTTCCTCGGAGACTTCGTCCTTGCGTTACTTCCACCGCGCGGACGGTGGCTCGAGTTCGCGTTCATCATGCTGGTCGTCCAAGTCCTCTCCTACGCGATTCTCTTCGCCAATCTTCGAGTCCTCGTGCAACTCGACCACGCGCTACGAATCGAGCGCAGCGCCTACCTCGCCGCCGTCGTTGAGTTGAGCGCAGTCACGCCGGAATTGAGTTTGCTCGGTCACGATGACTTCGCCGCTGAGAGGCTCAACGAATCGCGCCTGCGCCTGGGGCGCTGCGAACTCCAACTGGGACGCGCGCGGCGTCGCTCTAACGTCGTGCCGGTGGCGGGCGGCGTGCTCTCACTCGCTGCGCTGGTCGTGGCTCGCCCCCACACCTCGCCACTATGGATTGTCGTCAGTGCGCTGCTCGCAGTCGCCAACGCCGATTCGCTCAGCGTGGTGCGCGGAGCCATCGACACGGCCGTGGCGGTGAGCGCCGCTGCGGACCGACTCGAAGAACTCGACAGTGCCGACTTCACTGCGTCGAGTGGGTGGCCGGTGGACGCCACATTTCGCGCCGAAGGGCTCTCGTTGATACATGACGACGTCGTCCTGGTTGAAGATGCAACTTTTACGCTCGTCGCGGGTACGCGTGTGGCCCTCGTCGGTGCATCGGGTTCGGGAAAGTCCACGCTGCTACGAGCGATGTGCGGGCTCGATCGGGCCACCTCTGGACATCTCAGCGTCGGCGGGGTCGAACTCACAGACATCAACGAGGAGATCTTGCGCGCCAAACTCGCCTACGTCGCGAGCGAACCGGGACTCACCCGTGGCTACGTGACCGACGTGATCAGACTCGGACGCTCGAGCGCTCGCGACGCCATCATCGATCTCCAAGATCTCGGGCTGGTGACCGATGAGACGACTCGATGGGATGAACTCTCACGAGGCGAACGCCAGCGCGTCGCAATCGTACGCGCGCTCGTGACCAGTCCGGAGATCATCGTCCTTGACGAACCGACGAGCGGACTTGGAGGCGATGAGACCAGTCTGGTACTTTCCCTGCTCGAGACGTCCAACGCGACCGTCGTCATCGCCACCCATGACCCACGGGTGATCGAATGGTGCGACGATGTGCTCGAACTCGCCGATCACCACATTCGCCCCCTCAGCCGTTGAGCGAACCCATGGAGCGCGCCTGGTAGCGATCGCCCTGCACGGCGTCGCGAGGCACCGCCGCCTCGACTTCGGCGATCTCTTCGCTGCTCAATTCGATATCGCTTGCGGCGATGTTCTCACGCAACCACTTGCGACGCTTCGTACCAGGAATCGGGACGACGTCACTCCCGCGAGAGAGCACCCACGCGAGTGCCAATTGAGCGACCGTGACACCCTTGCGCTTGGCGATCAGCTCGAGCGAGGAAAGCAATTCCAGATTCTTTGCGCCCGCGTCACCAACGAATCGAGGATGCTGTGCACGAAAGTCCTTCTCATCAACCGGCTCACGATTCGCTGGCTCATTGGTGAGAAAACCGCGGCCGAGCGGGCTATAGGCCACGAACCCGATGCCCAATCGGCGACACGTCGCGAGCACACCGTCTTCAGGGTCTCGGGTCCAGAGTGAGTACTCACTCTGCAACGCGGTCACCGGATGGACCGCGTGCGCACGCTCGATGGTCGCCGATGACGCCTCTGAGATGCCGAGATAGCGTACTTTCCCGGCTTCGACCAGAGACTTCATAGCGCCCCACGTGTCCTCGATCGGTACCGTACGGTCGACTCGGTGCTGGTAGTAGAGGTCAATGACGTCCACGCCCAATCGACGAAGTGAGTCATCGCACGACTGCACCACGTACTCGGGACGGCCGTTGATGCCGAGGTAGGAACCATCCTCACCTCGTTGGTTGCCGAACTTCGTCGCGATAACCACCTCCTCACGTCGATCCTTGATCGCGGAACCGACGAGCAGTTCATTTTTGAACGGGCCGTACATGTCGGCGGTGTCGAGAAAATTGACACCACTGTCCAGCGCTTCGTGAATCGTGGCGATCGACTCCACGTCGTCGCCCGTTCCATAGAACTCGCTCATCCCCATGCAGCCAAGCCCCTGCGCTGAGACTTCCAGCCCTGCACCCAATATTCGACGTTCCACACTGACTCCCTCTTTGTGAAGTTGCTCACAAACCTGTGATTGTTGGCTTCTTGAGACACAGTAGTGGTTGATGGGCGGGCTAATTTCTTCTCTATTGGCTGGGGGGGCCAAACATCGCTAGCCCGTCTGTTCCGCGTTCGCTGAACGGACGGGCTTCGTTGTTCTCGCCCCCACTTTTGTCAGGATGCCACGCACCCTAGGGTGGACTTGTGAGCAACCAGGACACCTCGGCACCATCCGCAACCATGCAGGGGGCGCACGAGAAGCCGCTCATGCGAGGGTGGCTGCACGTGGGCGGCGTGGTGGCACTGCTCGCCTGCTCGCCCATCCTCTTCGCAAGAGCGCACACGTGGTCCCAGGTCCTGTGGGCGAGCTGTTACGTCGTTGGCGTGGGTTCGATGATGCTTACGAGTGCACTTTTTCATAGGGTGAACTGGTCTCCGAGCAAACGACGCGCGTGGAAGCGTGCGGACCATTCGACGATCTTTCTCGCCATCACCGGTAGCTACTTGGGGATAGCGGGCCTTACAATGCACGGCACGATACGTCTCGTGCTGATAATCATCATCGGCTCGGGGGCGCTGATCGGCATTGCCATTCGTCAGCTGGCCCTCGATACGCCGAAATGGGTCAACACGCTCCCCTACCTGGTGGTTGGCTGGGCCGCCGTGGCGGTACTTCCCCAGATCTATCGCGGGGGCGGCGCCACGGTCTTCTGGCTCATCGTGGCGGGTGGACTGGCGTACTCCGTTGGTGCAGCCTTCTACGGAACCAAGCGCCCACGACTGTCACCACGCGTTTTTGGGTATCACGAACTGTTCCACGCCTTCACACTGATCGGCGCCGGACTGCACTTCGCAGCAATCGCACTGGCGCTTCACTAGTCAGTCAAGCGGAGGAACCATATTGAAGTGAATCAACGTCGGCGACCGTCGTCGCGTACCGATGGTCGTGATCGATCCATTGTCTAACCGAGTGCGCCACGCCACCGAGCCCGGCACTCCGAGCGCCCACGCGACGGCCGATTTGATTGGTGACACGTGGCTGACGATAGCGAGGTGACGCTCGTCATCGTGCAAAAGGCTCTCGCGGTCGGCGAACAACTCGTCAAGTTCTGCGTGCACGCGTTGGTCCACTGACGCGAGCGACTCGCCGTTTCCAATGACGACATTGTGATCAGTCTCGAACGCTTGCCACTGAGCACCAGTCACCACACTCAGCGGCGAACCATCGAGTTCGCCATAGTCGACCTCGATGAATGATTCACGCACGACCTGGGTCACGTGCGGCAGTGCGAGACTCGCGGTCGAACGCGCCCGCTGCAACGGTGATACCCATACCTCGCTCACCTGCTCCAAAAGAGGTCTCAGCGCGCGGGCCTGGCGCTCACCGAGCTCGGTGAGGGCCGGATCACTCCGACCAACGAGCAGACCCTGCGCGTTGGTCGTTGTCTGGCCGTGACGAATGAGAATTATCACGGCAGCAAAATCCTGCCGCACTCGGGACAGTTCATGAACGTGCCCGCAGCCAAGTGCTTCCAGCGGTCGTGGTCGAGCGGCGAAAGGGCGATCCGACATCCGTCGCATCGACCCGCGTCGACGAGGGCTGCCCCTGAGCCACCCACCCGCACCAGTGCCTGGTCGTAACGCGCGAGGAGCTCGGCACTGAGGGCCGACGCGCGCAGCTGGCGGTCACTTCGCAAGGCGACCAGCTCCTCATCGAGCGACGCCTGCAACTCGGCGATGCTCGCCTGGAGTTCTGCTCGACGCACGGTCAGCGGTTGGGCGCGCTCTCTGATGGAACGAACCACCTCATCAAGAGGTTCAAGGGCGAGTAGGAACTCGAGTTCACGATCCTCACTGCTACCGAGAAGCTCGCGAACGTGGTCGAGTTCCTTCTGGATGGCACTCAGGTCTCGAGCGTTTGCCGTGGAGGACACGAGCGTCCTTTCGAGGTCATTCGCGCGGGCATCGAGTCGACTGGCTTCACCCTTGGCATCTTCGTAGGCTGCACGCACCGGCCCTGCGGCGCTCTGAGCCTCGTTCAAGGCTTTGACGAGTCCACGCAACTCATCTTCGACTGACGCCAGTTCGACCATTTCTGGCAAGTGGGATCGTTGCGATGTAACGCGGTCGATCCAACGATCAGCGTCCATGAGTGCTCGCAGTAGTTCGGCGTCGCTCATGCACTCATTCTCGCACGTTGAAACGGGGGGCCGCGCGCGCCAACTTCTCAATCGCCGCAACCAGCGAAGGTTCGCAGCGTTGCACGGCCTCTTCAAACGTAAACCAGTAGACCTCGGGGCTCTCCTCGGGTGGCGGCACCGGATCGACGGGCGGCGCGAGAAGGACGTAACGAAGGTCGTAGTGCGTATGACCCCTAGGGCCTGGGTGGACGTCCACGTGAAAGAGCTCCACCGGATCGGGATGGTGTACCGCCAGTCCGGTCTCCTCGGTGCATTCTCGCATCGCGGCACCTGCGGGAAATTCGCCCGCGTCCACGTGCCCCCCTGGCTGCACCCAGATACCCAAACGTCGATGTCGATGCAAGATCACGCCGCGCGAAGAAAGAACGAAGCCCGACGCCGTCACGTGGTGGGCGTTGACGTCCTCAGCGAACAAGTCGTCACTCCAGGTCAACCGATCGAGCGTTGCGATGATGGAAGAAGCCTCGCGCTCGTCCACTGGCGAGATCGACTCAATGGCGCGTCGAAGGTCGTCGACCTCGCTCACGATGGGTTGTCCAGAAGTCTGCGCAACGACTCGGGCAACTCTACGGTGCCGCTCGCCATCGCACCGTCGCTACTGGCAATCGGCGCGCCAAACACCATTCGGGCGGGGACGACACCCGACCAGATCTCAAGGGCCTGGTCTTCGACGGGGTCATCAGTGGGTCCGGCCGATACCTTGGCGGACGCTTCTTCAATCGTGAGAGCAAGCACCATGGTCAGACGCTGCTCTTGGCTGGTCATTGGTCGCACTTCGCTCGATCGCCCTGCCAGGACAGCGTCGACGAAGAGGTCGAGGACCCGCGCCTTTTCTCGCTCTTCACCTATCAAGCGCACCGCACCCACGACGACCGCTGATCGATAGGCGATCGACGACTCGAATCCACTTCGGGCCAGTCGCAACCCGTCATAGATCGTCACGCACAGCGCCGCGCGACGCGCCGCGAGCACCGACTTCATGAGGGCATTGGATTGACTGCCGTGCAGGTACAGCGTGCGACCTTCACGCGCGTGAAGTGTCGGCAACGCCATCGCCAGCCCATCTACGACGCCGGCCAAAGTGCAGAATCGAGCTTCGTCAAGGATTGCGTTGATCGTGTCCTCGTCATAGCGCGCCTTCTCGGGGAGTCGACGCACTCGGGTATGCGGGCCTGGACCTAGAACTTTGTCACTCATGCTCGTAGATCGCCGCCGAAGAATGTGCGCGCCGCCCCCGCGACCTCGACGTTCTTCTCAAAGAGACGTGCGTGCATCACCCCGCCTCGAGCCGAGGCTTGTCGCACCGATACGGTTGGTGAGCCGACCTTCTCGACCCACCAGGGGGCCACCGCGCACATGGCGCTCCCGGTGACGTGGTCCTCAGCGAGGCCGAGTCGCGGGGCGAAGACCCTGATCGATACGTCGACGTCGGGTCCGCCATGACAGGCTGCGATCACGATTGAACTGGGCACAAGAAAAAGGCTCATCGGGTCGACCGAGAGCCCGCACAGCGTGTCGTAGTCCTCGACGATCGCGAGGACACTCTGCGGCCCCGCCTGGAAGACCTCTCTCACGGGGCCGAGCGTGCCGTTGAGCACCGAATCGTCGAGTGGCTCTATATACGCTCGTGGTAGATCCACACCCAACAAACCGTCCTTCAGACGTCGACCGGACAAGACTCCTGATCGAGTCTGAAAATAGAATTCACCACCGGGAACCGCAAGCTCCGTGAGCAAGACGTGCAAAGTGGCGAGCGTGGCGTGTCCGCAAAGATCGACTTCGACCGTTGGGGTGAACCAACGAAGCGACCAACCATCTCCGACTCGGCGCACGAACGCGGTCTCAGAGACGCCCAGTTCGAAGGCGATCTGTTGAAGCGCCTGGTCTTCCATTGGACGCTCGAGCAAGACCACGACCGCGGGATTGCCCCGTTCCGCATCACCAATGAACGCATCGACCCACCACAGGCGGTGACCGAAGCTGACATTGACCGAATCCACCCTAAGAGACTGCCACACGGGGACCCCGTCTCGACGTAGTGTTTCAATGTGCGTGTAGCGACGTTTAACCTTCACGCCGGAGTTGACGGGTGGGGTCGACCGACCGGAGCCCTCGAGTACGCCATCTCGCTCAACCCAGATGTCCTTATTACGCCTGAGCTCTGGCGTGGTGATGACGGCACCGACTTCTTTGACGAGATCTCGACGCGGCTGTCAATGAAGGGGACGTTCGTCCCCTTGGCACGCTGCGAGAGGGTCACTACTGGCACCGGTGGTCGTACCTGGCAACCTCTGCTGGCCCATTTCACCGGCGAACGAGGTCTCTACTTCAGCGAGCATCGTACGCTGAGCGCATCCCAACGAGCTCGGCGCGAAAGCCACGGAGCTTTGGAGACGGGTGAATGGGGACTGTCGTTGTTGACCACGTTGCCAATCGAGGAGATCCGGATCGAACCGCTCGGACGGCTCCCTCGTGAGCGCGTCCGTCGCGCTGTGATCATTGCGCGCTTGACCAACGAGGGTCGACCCTTCTACGTACTCGCGATCCACGGCGCGCACATCAGTCACGGTTCGTATCGTCAATACCGACGCGTCACTCAGATTGTTCGATCTCTTGACCCAACCCTTGGAGTAATTCTCGCCGGTGACTTCAACTGTTGGCGGCCCTTGCTACGTGTGTTGCTGCCTGGATGGCGCTCGCTTGTTCGAGCACGCACCTGGCCGGCGCGGTATCCCCACTCACAAATCGATCACATTCTCGCGCGAGGTCCGTGGGTTCGACGTGGCGGTGGTGCCTATGACGGGGGTAGTGACCATCGAGCACTCGTTGCCGACATCGATTTGGGCTAGACAAGTTCCATTCGTGAACTCTCTGGCAGCCGTCGAAGCAAAATAACTGTCGGCAACAGCGGCAAGAACGTGACGAGCGCCGGAATTCGAAGTGACGTCACGGTCGTGGTGTGAATGACATCGCCGACCCAGCCGAAGAGCGCGAGCCCCGCGGTCGCACCGAGCACCCCAGCAACCACAACCCACCCCGCTGCAGTAGCGCGGTGCGAATGCGAGAAGATCTCGGTACTGATGGCGGTTGCGGCGGGGGCCAGGACACCCGCAGCACCGACCCCTACCACGTAGCCAATCACGAAACTCCCGCGCCCACCGCTGTAGGCAAACGCCGACGTGACGCCCGAACCCACGACGCCGATCGCCACCGTCCAGCGTCGACCCACAGAACGCGCCAAGCGGCGACTGAGCAGCAGACCCGCGAGACCAGTGCCGGCACTCAACGCCACAACTGACGCCACTATGTGGGGACTGATCTTTAAGACGCCCTCCCCGTAAACGAACGCAAACCCATTTGCTGGTCCAGTGATCATGCCGATTGCAAACGCAATTGTGGCCACAATGCCCAGATGGCCTCGGATGGCTCTTGGTACCGATGACAGCCTCGCGAGTGTCGGGGCGTCACGGACTTCGAGTGGCTCGTTCACTGCAGCGAGTAATGGTCGAATGAAAAGGACTGGGACGACCGCCAAGCCGAAGAGCCAGCGAAATGATCCAGGGCCGCGAATGATGCCGTGCAGAATCGCCGATAGACCTGCGCCAATGCCTGCGCCCGCAGCCATGATTGCGAGACGATGAATCCGTTGTGTGCTCGTTGAGAGTTCTACGGTAATGACTTGCACCAGCGCGGACGCCGCCGAGAGCAACGGACGCGCCAACGCGAAACACAGGACGAAGAACCAATACGACGGACTGAGTGACGCGGCTGCGGTGGCGAGCAACCCGATGAGCATGGCGCGTCGAAGAACGCGTGTGCGCCCCCAACGGTCAGCCAACGACGCAAGAGGTAGCGCCGCGAGCGAAGCAAGGCGAAGCACGCCAAGACCAATCCCGAGCATCGAACCCGAGAGGCCCACCACACCGCGCAGCGAACCGCTTGGTGACAGGTGTCCGAAGTGATGTGCGACGTCGTTGAGTGACGCTACCGCGCCAAATTGTGCAAACGATGCGAAGAGCGCAGCTAGAAACAATGCTCGCGTGACTCGGTCGATCTCTCGTTTCGATAAAGCGCGTCGTACCCGCTCAGCCAAGTTGCACGTCTTCATCTACGACAACAAGGGTCTTGCCATGGTTCCCACCGGTGAACAACAGATTCAGGGCGTCCGGCGCGTGCTCGAGCCCCGTCACGAGATGCTCGCGATGTACTAGGGACCCAGCGTGCACCATGCCCGCGAGCTCCAACTGGGCTTCAGCGAAGCGAGACGAGTAATCAAGGACGATGAAACCTTCCATACGTGCTCGGCGCATGATGAGCATCGAAGTATTTGTAACGCCCCGCGCATTCTTCATTTCGTTGTACTGAGAGATTGCTCCACAAAGGACAACGCGGGCTCGCATCGCAATGTTCGAGAGCGCGGCGTCGAGAATCTCGCCTCCGACATTGTCGAAGTACACGTCGATCCCCTCGGGGCAGGACTCGTGAAGACGACGCGCCAAGTGCGGCTCTCGATAGTCCAGACAATCGTCGAAACCGTAGGACTCAACAACCTCGGCACACTTCTCTGGTCCGCCGGCGATTCCAACAACCCGACGAGCACCGCGCGCCTTAGCAATCTGACCAACGACCGAACCCGTTGCCCCGGCAGCACCCGACACCACCACCACATCACCTTCGTGGAATTGTCCCACGTCGGTGAGACCGAAGTACGCGGTGATGCCAGTCACGCCGAGCACGTTCAAGACAGTGGCGAGATCGAGACCCATGCCTTGGGGTAAGACGGTGAACTTGTTCTGATCGTCCGCGAGGACCCACTCCTGCCAGTTGGTCATGCCGTACACGATGTCCCCAGGGTTATAACGTGACGAGTTGCTCTCAACAACGACACCTGCACCGCTCGAGCGAATGACGTCTCCAATTCCAATCGGCGGCAGATAGCCTGGCGCATCATTCATCCAGGTACGAATGGTGGGGTCGATTGAGAGCATGCCGACCTTTATGAGCGCTTGATCCGGCCCACACGAAGGACGAGGCGACTCGACCAGGGTGGTAGTGGTGCTATCAACCGCACCTACGGGTCGATTTGCGAGGATGATCTGACGATTCATGAGAAGGCCTCCAGGTAGTCACCGCCACGTTAGGTGCTGGTCGGGCGCGACCGGGAGAATCTTTCTTTTCTCTGTACGAATGCCATTCGGTCGGATAGGTTCAGTGGTGACTGGAGGGACAATGTCGCGAGAAAGAAGCCTTCGTTCACAGCTCTATCGAGACGCTCGCATAATGGGGAATGTTGAAGCACTTTCCAAGGGGCCACTCGCGTACGGCAAGCGCTACGCTCGTCGAAAGACTTACGCCAAGTCAAATGCGCTTA
Source organism: Actinomycetes bacterium (assembly GCA_021781335.1). Taxonomy (GTDB): domain Bacteria; phylum Actinomycetota; class Acidimicrobiia; order Acidimicrobiales; family RAAP-2; genus RAAP-2. The sequence continues at coordinate 8,894 of JAJXXA010000090.1, read as the reverse complement.
CGCACAGTGTGCTGCGTTCGCTCGGGCTCTCCCGGTAACTCCACGAACGCTTCGCTGCTATTTGAAAGGTGCGGTGTTCATAGGAGAAGCAGAGTCCTGGGTGAGTTCAATGACCACCGTGAGGCCGCCGCCGGGCGTGTCTTCAAAACGAAGTCCGCCGTGCAGCAATCCTATGAACCCATTAGCGACGCTGAGAGCGATGTTCTCCTCGCTCGTGGCATGTCGTTCTCCGTGTCGCACTTGCGCTGGAACTCGTCGCCGGGGGTCGCGGGTCCCCGGACCGCGGTCGATGACGAGCATTTCAATGCCCTTTGCTGTTACACCCGCACTCAATCGAATCGCCTGATCGACCGGCGAGAATTCGCAGGCATTGCTCACCACATTGGCAATGATGCGCTCCAAAAGATCAGGGTCGGTCGTGAGAACGGGCAGAGTCTCTGGGAGCTCGATTTGCAGCGTGCATCCACGAGTATCGATCGTTTCAACAGCACGGGCGACAGTCTCAGCGAGCACAACCCGCCGTGAGCGTGGGGCGACGAGGCGAGCGTCGATGCGTCCAGAATCGAGCAGATTCGTCACCAGTCGCGTGAGACTGTTGACCTCGCGACCTATTGTGCGCAAAAACTCCTTTTGCTGACGCTCGGACCACGTCGTGTTGTCACGTAACAGTGCGGCCACACTCTTCTCAATCTTCGCTAACGATGGTCTCAGGTCGTGCGACACCGAACGCAGGAGTCCAATACGCAACGCGTCTCTCTCGGCACTGGCCTTGAGGACTTCCGCATCGCGTGCCAGTCTCTGTGACTCCATGCCCGCCGCAATGTGTCCGGCGAAGGCCGCGATGAGTTCTCGATCCTGATTATCAAGCTCCGCGCCAGCCATGACTAACGACGTCGTCTCGTTAACCCTAAACCGAGAGTTCACCAATTCTTCAGAGAAGGCTTCACCACTCACGAGTTCGGGCGCCCAGGCGCCGTCACGTTTCTCGAGTAATGCGACGGTCGGTACGGCGTAGATGGTTCGAAGTGAGTTGAGCAGCGGCAACAGATCTCCTTGACTCGTGGCAACCGTCGCCGCCGTCTTCGCCAGCAACTCTGCCTCGGCCCTCGCGCGTGCTGCCTCGCCTGATCGCAGGGCGAACTGGTTCACGACCACACTCGCGCCGATTGCGAAGATCAGATACGCAACCAGGGCTGCCGCATCGTCGGGGCGTGAAACGACGAACGTGTGAAAAGGCCGAACGAAGTAGTAGTTCTCGAGTCCCGAAGCTAAAAGGGCGGCAACAACGCCGACGACAACTCCTGAGACGCTCGCCAGAGTGAGCACTGCTGCGAGGTACACGAGAAACACCGTGGAGGCTGAGATGTCACTTCGTAAGCGCACCATCACCACCGTGAGGATCGCCATGATTACCGCAAGCGAAAGCAATCCCGCAACGATTCGCGTGCGCGAGACCGCATGCACCACTCGCCGTCGTCGCACTTTCACCGGAGGTTGCCCGTCTACGGCAATGATGTGCACGTCAAGATCTCGAGCTTGACGCAGCACATTCTCCACGACTCCTGGAACGCGCAGGACTCTCCGTTTACGGCTTGAACCTAAGACGATTTGAGTTCCTCGCTCCGCACGCGCGAAAGCGACCAGCGCGGCCGCAACATCCTCGTCGACGATCTCGTGAAAAGTACCTTCGAACTCAGACACCAATGCTCGTGCGAGTGAGACGTCAGTCGAGCTTTGGCGACCCTGCGCTACGTCAACGACGTGGACCGCCAGCAACTCAGCGTGATTTCTCGCCGCAATTCGAGCGGCGCGGCGCAAGAGCACCTCATCGAGAGCACTACCCGTTACTGCGACCACGAGGCGTTCTCGAGTCTCCCAACTCCCCTTGATGTCGTGGGCCTCCAGATAGTCTTGGAGCGAATCCTCCACTCGGTCGGCGAGCCACAAAAGCGAAAGCTCCCGCAAAGCAGTGAGGTTCCCCGAACGAAAGAAGTTTGAGAGCGACGCGTCAATCTTTTCAGCCGGATAGATGTTGCCGTGGGCCATTCGTCGACGAAGAGCTTCGGGTGTGATATCCACCAATTCAACTTGCTCGGCTCTACGAACGATGAAGTCTGGAACGGTCTCTTTTTGAACAATGCCGGTGATCTTCTCGACAACGTCATTCACCGATTCAAGGTGCTGGATATTCACTGTCGTGATGACGTCAATACCGGCATCTAGCAGCGCCTCGACATCTTGCCAGCGCTTCTCATTCGCAGACCCGGGGGCATTGGTATGCGCGAGTTCGTCGACCAGCGCCAACTCCGGTTTACGAGCAAGGACCGCTTCGAGATCCATTTCCTCAAGCGTCGTACCTCGATAGTGAACCTGCTTGCGCGCAATGATCTCCAGGTCGCGAAGTTGCGCTTCGGTGAGGACGCGGGCGTGGGTCTCAACATACGCCGCCACCACATCGGTACCTCGTTCTTTGCGACGCCACCCTTCGTCGAGCATCCGAAAGGTCTTGCCGACACCGGGGGCGAGGCCCAGGTAGACGCGTAATTCTCCACGGGATGGATGCTGATTTTCAGACACGGTGGCCATTGGCGCCATCACGCGTACTCCCTCGACGAGCCCGCCTCGCGCGCGCTAATCGCCGCCAGGCTGGCTAACACCACCGCCATCGTCAGACGCTCGCGTGTCAGTGCGAAGCCCGGAGTCGGCGTCAACACAAAACGGCCGACCCGCGTCCCTCGATGCGCGCAAAGAATCTCGCACTCCGGTCCGGGAAGACCAATCTCGGCGACGGGCCAACGAAGGCCGACGTGCACTACTTCGCCACTGGGTTGAATCCGAGCGAGCGGGGGGTCGGGTATCGCCGGGTCGAATCGACACGCTCGCAATGTGAGCAACGTCATCAGCGAACTGGTCGCGCAGTCAAGGATCTGACTCCCCTTCTCGTTTCTCGAACTCATCGCCACGACGTCACCCAGCATGGCTATGAAATGCGCGTCCTCACTCGCGGCCCGTCGATGACGATGGCTTCGAGCGGCAACCTCGGTGACGATGACACCGATCAACAAGATTGAAATCGTCGTCTGAAGATCAGGCAGCCGGGTGATTGTGATGCGCTCGTAGGGAGCGGTGAGAAAGAAATCGAACGACACCGCAGCGCTCAGCGTGGCGAGCACTCCGCTCACGCGATCGCCCATGACCGCGAGAGCCTCAATGAGCGCAACCATGCAGAGCGCTGCCGCGACGTTAGTGAATGAAGTGCGAAACGGGATGAAAGCAACCGAGAGAACTACTGGTGAAACTAATGAACTCGTGACCAGGACCCGACGTCGATGTCGGATGACGAAACTTCGCGTCGACCGCGGCTCCTTCATGAACTACCCCTCCCCCACTCATCGATGCGCACCGATGTCGTCACTTCAGCGCAGTCTCGCGAGCGCTTCGTTCAGCTGCAAGACGTTGATGTAACTACTTCCAAGAAAGCCAAACTGCGGGCCACGAGTTTCACGGGCAATAAGATCGCGTAGTCGAATAGGCGCGATTCCAGTGGCCCTGGACACCATCGACACCTGGACCAGGGCGTCCTCGGGCGATATGTCCGGGTCGTAACCACTACCCGACGTCGTCACGAGATCAGGCGTTGGATTGACGCCCAATTCGTGCCAGTACCTGACGAGCTGTTTGGTGTCTGCGAGCAGAGTCAGTGAGCGTGGGCCGAGATTGGTCGCACCGGATTGGCCGCTAACCCCGTTCGCCACCAGCGGATTGTCCCCTCCTGCGATACCTTTGGCGGGGTTCGCGGCGTAGGGGCCCGAGTCATCGGGTCGTCCGTGGAACCATTTCGGGCTGGACCAGTTCTGGCCGACCAACGCTGAACCATTCCTCCCTATCGAACCGTTGGCTTGTTCTTTGAAGAACAGCTGGGCCACGCCGGTGCCGGCAAAGGCGTACACGAAGCCGAAGAGGACCATGCAGATGATCGCCATGACAAATGAGCGTCGAAGATGTAAGAGCATTGAGTTGCCTCTCTAATAGGCGTGCAGGGAGACCAGCACGAGGTCGATCACTTTTATGAAAATGAAGGGAATAATGACGCCACCAACGCCGTAGATCAGCACGTTACGCCTCAAGATTGCGGCCGAGTCTGCGGCTCGAAACCGCACACCGCGTAGTGCCAATGGAATGAGTGCCACGATGACGAGTGCGTTAAAGATCACCGCCGAGAGGATGGCGCTCTGCGGGCTGTGGAGTCGCATGATATTGAGCGCGCCCAGTTGCGGATAAGTAGCAACGAAGAGCGCGGGGATTATCGCAAAGTATTTCGCAATGTCATTGGCGATTGAAAACGTCGTCAGCGATCCTCTGGTGATCAGTAACTGTTTTCCAATCTCGACTATGTCGATGAGTTTGGTTGGATTGGAATCGAGGTCGACCATATTGCCGGCCTCCTTGGCCGCAGTCGTACCGGTGTTCATTGCAACTCCCACGTCGGCTTGGGCGAGCGCCGGAGCGTCGTTCGTGCCGTCACCCGTCATCGCAACCAACTTGCCGCCCTCTTGCTCTTGTTTGATCAATGCCATCTTCGCCTCCGGGGTCGCCTCGGCAAGGAAGTCGTCAACGCCCGCCTCCTGTGCGATAGCGGCGGCTGTCAGGGGGTTATCACCGGTGATCATCACGGTCCTGATGCCCATGCGACGCATTTCTTCAAACTTCGCCTTTATGCCCTGCTTCACAACATCTTTCAGTTCAATGACTCCAAGAATCTGTGCTCCATCAGCGACGGCCAAGGGGGTCGAACCCGCCCTAGAAACTCGCTCGACGATGCCGTCGAGGTCAGGTGGGATCTGCCCACCTTGCTCAGTCACCCATCGCTTCACCGATTCCGCTGCCCCTTTTCGAATATGGCGTTGCCCCACGTCCAATCCGGACATTCGAGTCGTCGCCGTAAACGGGACAAAGACGTGTGACGGCTCGAGTTGGCGTTCACGAATGCCAAAACTCTCCTTCGCCAATACCACGACCGATCGACCTTCCGGCGTCTCATCAGCGAGGGAGGCAAGTTGCGCGATATCGGCCACACTCTCCTCGCTGCACCCATCCACAGGGATGAATCCAGCGGCCATTCGGTTCCCCAGCGTTATTGTTCCGGTCTTGTCGAGCAGAAGTGTTTGCACGTCTCCCGCGGCTTCCACCGCTCGACCGCTCATCGCCAGCACGTTGCGCTGGACGAGACGGTCCATACCGGCGATACCTATCGCCGACAAGAGGGCGCCGATTGTCGTTGGGATGAGGCACACAAGTAATGCCACGAGAACCACGACCGAAACCCGCGCACCCGCGAAGACGGCAAATGGTTGCAGTGTCACGACGACGGGGATGAAGACGATTGTGAGGACCGCGAGCAGGATCGTGAGGGCGATTTCGTTCGGCGTCTTCTGTCGGTTGGCACCCTCTACGAGCGAAATCATTCGGTCTATGAACGTCTGACCCCGCTCAGCCGTGATGCGCACCACGATGCGATCGGACAAGACTCTCGTGCCCCCCGTCACAGCAGACCGATCACCACCCGACTCACGAATGACTGGCGCTGATTCACCGGTGATTGCTGACTCGTCGACTGACGCAATTCCCTCAATGATTTCCCCGTCGGAAGGAATGACATCGTTAGCCTCACAGATGACAAGGTCCCCCTTGGAAAGTTGGGCGGCCGGCACCAATTCTTCGCGGCCGTCACTGGCCACACGACGCGCCTCAGTCTCCGAGCGCATCTTTCGAAGCGTGTCGGCTTGCGCTTTGCCGCGCCCCTCAGCCATGGCTTCGGCAAAATTCGCGAATATCACTGTGAGAAAAAGCCACGCAGTAATGGACCACGTGAACACACCCGGGTGGGCGATTGCCTCGACCAAGGTGATGATAGAGCCAATCAAGACCACAAACATCACTGGATTTCGCACCTGAACACGAGGGTCCATTTTTCTAAACGACTCTTTGAGCGCGTCACTGAGAATCTCTCTGTCAAAGAGACCGCGGGCTTGAGCCACACCGTGGGGCATTGAACTTGGTGCTGGCTGTACATGAAGTGTTGACATTAAAAGAACCTCGTGTGACTAAGTTGTTCGACGATTGGACCGAGTGAGATGGCCGGGAAGAAGGTGAGGCCACCGATGATCAGGACGACTCCTATGGTGAGGCCGACAAACATCCCATTGTCAGTACGAAATGTGCCAAGCGACTCGGGGACAACGCTCTTCTCGGCGAGTGCGCCACCGAGGGCGAGTACGGGGATCATGATCGCAAACCGACCCAACAACATGTCAATAGCGCCCACAATGTTGTAGAACGACGTATTACCAGTGAGGCCCCCAAACGCGGAACCATTGTTGTTCCCCTGTGAGGTCAACGCGTAGAGAATCTCTGAGAAGCCGTGCGGGCCCGCATTCAATGGGCCCGCCCTGCCCGCTGCGAGCGAGACCGCGAGCGCGGTCACGATAAGCACCGTGATCGGCATCACCAGCGCGCCCAGTCCCGCTAGTTTGACTTCTCTCGCTTGAATCTTCTTTCCCAAGTACTCCGGCGTTCGTCCAATCATCAGGCCACCGATGAAGACGGCGAGGATGGCATAGATCAATAGGGTGTAGAGGCCGCTCCCGGTACCGCCAGGCGATACCTCACCAATCATCATGCCGGTCAGCAGTCCGAGGCCGCCGATCGGCGTGAAGGAATCATATGAAGCGTCAGCGGAACCCGTTGACGTCGAGGTTGACGCGACGGCGAACAAGGCGGTTGACGTATCACCAAAGCGGACTTCCTTCCCTTCGGTGTTACCCACCGTCGAATGGATACCCGCAGCCGCCACCGCTGGATTGTTCTGGTGTTCCGCGAAACTGGTGAAACCCACCCAAACACCAAAGAGGATCGCCATGACCGACAGAAGAGCAACTCCGTGTCGAACGCTGCCCACCATCTTGCCAAAGGTGTACGTGAGTGCAACTGGAATCGCGAGCAGGAGATAGATCGAAAGGAAATTCGTCAAGCCCGTCGGATTCTCCAGTGTGCTGGCGGAGTTCGCATTGAGAAATCCCCCGCCGTTCGTCCCCAACTGCTTGATTGCTTCCATAAAGGCAATGGGGCCACGTGCCATGGTTTGGGTCACGTTATTCAGCGCATCGTGAAAAGAGACCGTGCCCGCTAACGTCTGCACTGCTCCCTGCGCTACGAAGATGATACCGAAGAGGAATGCCGCGGGTAGGAGTATGTAAAGCAAGCACCGTGTGATGTCGACCCAGAAGTTCCCGACGGTCTGTGAAGTGCGGCGGGAGAATCCTCGAACGACGACGATCGCCACGGCGATGCCCACGGCGGGGGTGACGAACTGCTGAACTGTCAACGCACCCATCTGCGAGAAATATGACATCGTCGTTTCACCGCCGTAGTTCTGCCAATTCGTGTTTGTGACAAACGAAGCGCTTGTATTGAAGCTCAGGGCCGATCCCACTGATCCCAGGTGCTGTGGATTGAGGGGCAACGACCCTTGCAGTCGAAGAATCGCGTACGTGAACAGCAGCGAGACCGCAGAAAAGACGACGAGCGCACTCGCGTATCGCTTCCACGTCTGCTCCTGCTCAGGGCTCGTCGCTAGAAGACGATAGATCGGGCGTTCTATGCGACGAAGAAAATGCACGCGTCCTTCAAAGACACTGGCCATGTAGGACCCTAGGTAGCGCCAGGTGAACCCGAGCGCCACTACGAGCGTGAGAAGAGTGAGCAGAAAGGACATCAGAACTTCTCCGGCTTGAACATCGCGTAACCCAAATAGAAGAACATCACCACTGCGATGATCAGCAGGACTGTCTGAGTGGGCGTCATACGCGCTCCAATGACCAGACGAGCCCGAGCATCACGAGTGCGAAACCGATGATTGCCAAAACTGCGTAGATATCTGCCATACGAAAAGTCTCGCCTTGCAAATCTCAACGAGTTATTGATAGTGGCTCTCGGGTCTTAATAATTCCTTCACGCGTTCAATGTGTGCGCGGGCGCTCTTGATGAGACAATGGCTTCGTGCGCACACGCCTCGGCGGTTGGGTCTTGGGAATCGCGAGCATCGTCGTGCTCGTGATGATCCTCCTGCCGTTTCGAACACACATCGCCGAAGCGACGACGACGCTCATCTTCGTCATTCCCGTCATCATCAGCGTGGTGAGGGGCGGCCTCCTGGTCGGCCTCGTGAACACTGTCGTGAGCGCACTGCTCCTCGACTTCTTCTTCATTCGCCCCTACGGCACCCTCACCGTCGGTTCAACCCAGAATTGGGTCGGGCTCGGTGTCTATCTCGTGGTAGTGACCTTGGTTGCCCAAGTCGTGGCCAAGCTCGATGAAGCTCGAACGGAGGCAAATCGAAGCGCCGACAGTATGCGTCGAATTTACGAGCTTTCCGAACGGCTCGTGCAGGGCCAGACAGTCGACGAACTGCTCACAGCGATCGTACGCGCGGTCCAACACGAGTTCGGCTTTGACGGGGTCTCGCTCTTCATCCTCGAAGGGGATGGACTAATAATGGCAGCAACGATCGGAACCCCACTCTCCGAAGAGGAACGCAATCAGTTCAGCCCCCAGAGCGGTCACCCAACGAGCGTGTCAACCGCGATAGGAACCAATGTCGGGTTGCGAACTGTCTCGTTGAACTCCTCGGGTCGGCCCATAGGCCTGCTCGTCCTGAAAGGAACCCAGATCTCAGAGGCGGACAGCAGCGTCCTGATCACTTTCGCAAATGATGCCGCGCTCGCTCTCGAGCGGGCTCATCTGGACGAGCAAGCGAGTCGCGCGAAGTTCCTCGAAGAGTCCGACCACATGCGTCAAGCCTTACTGGGTGCGGTATCGCACGACCTACGTACCCC
>JAJXXA010000043.1:16299-19196 GCA_021781335.1 Actinomycetes bacterium | reverse complement strand
CGCGGGTGACGACGTTCTGTGCCCCACCAACGGTGTGGCGCATGTTGATCCAACAAGACATGTCGGCGTGGTCGACATCGCTTCGTGAACTCGTGGGCGCTGGCGAACCACTCAACGCGGAGGTCATTGACCGCGTGCACGATGCGTGGGGCCTTACGATTCGTGACGGCTTCGGTCAAACCGAGACGACCGTTCAGATCGGCAATTCCCCGGGCCAGCCGGTGATCGCGGGTTCCATGGGGCGCCCGATCCCCGGTTACCGCATCGACCTCGTGGATCCGAGCACCGACGAGCCAACAGAAGAAGGTGAGATCTGCGTTCGTTGCGAACCGACCAAGCCGGTCGGTGTGATGGCGGGCTATCGAAACGAAGCCGGTCCCGACGCAGAGCGCAACGAGGCGGCCTTCGCCGGAGGGCGATACCACACTGGCGACCTCGCGCGCCGCGACGAGCAGGGCTACATCACGTACGTTGGTCGCACGGACGACGTCTTCAAGTCAAGTGACTATCGCATCAGCCCCTTCGAGCTCGAGAGCGTGCTGATCGAACACCCCGCGGTGGCCGAAGCAGCCGTTGTGCCGACGCCTGATGAACTACGTCTCTCAGTCCCCAAGGCGTACATCGCGCTCGTCGCGGGTCAGACGCCGTCGAAAGAGCTGGCGGGTGACATCTTGCGCCACTGTCGCGAGCGGCTCGCCGGGTACAAACGGGTACGGCGTCTGGAATTCGCCGAGCTCCCAAAGACCATCAGCGGAAAGATCCGCCGCGTCCAACTGCGAGCCCTCGAGAACGACCGTGGCGGATCACGTGGTCCAGACGAGTACCGCGAAGAAGACTTCGAATGAACGTACGTTCCAGTGTGCTCAGCTGATCGGTCGCGTGGACCGATCAGCTGAGCACGCTGGGCGAGCAAACTACTCGTCAGCGACGATGGAACCTACGCGGTCACCAATAGCGGGGTCGCGCTTCACGAGCACCGACGCGTAGATGACCGCAAGGATCACGACGGCGAGCGCCAAGTACGGGTACCAGCTGAACGGCGCGGTCTGTCCGGGCTTCGCCAAGTAGTAGAGCGGGACGAGGATCCAAAGGATGCCGAGCACCGGCAACACCGCGTGACGGATCGGGTTGTACATCTCGGCGTGGTGCCTCTTGTAGTAGAAGGGCAACGCCAGATTGCTCAATCCGTAGACCAAGAGCAAGAGGATCGTGCCGAAGGTCGAGGATTCGACGAACATCGTCAGAGCGCTCATCGAGCCCGAGGTTGCGTGGCCGCCAATGATGTGACCGAGCCCCCAGATCCCAATGATCGCAAGGCCGAGCCCGAGGAACGTGAACAACGCAGTCACCGGCGTACGGCGAGTCGAGTGGACTTTACCGATCGCCGAAGGAAGAAGCCCCTCACGTCCGGCATTGAAGATGAGCCGTGCCTGGGAGTTCGTTCCGGCGATCAGTGCGCCGAGCGTCGAGGTCATACCAGCGAGGAACGCAAAGAAGAGCGCAACCGCGAACACCTCTTTCGCGACCGAGAGGAACGGAATCGCGGCACTGCTGAGCGCCGTGTTGTTTCCCTTGAAGCCAACGACCGTGGAGTATGCGAAGAACGTGTATGCGACCAACATGACGATGATCGACGCGAACACCGCCTTGGGCACGTTCTTTCGTGGATTGTCAGTCTCTTCTGCGAGTGCCGCAGAGTTCTCCCAACCAATGAAGAGGTAGATCGCAAGCGGGAACCCGGCGGCGAGGCCTTTGAAGCCACCGGTGATGTTCTTCGGCTCAAAAGGTTGGAAGTTGATGTGGCTGTGGAACTTGATCAGTGTGAGGACGCTCACCAAGACCATGATCACCATCTCGAACGCGAAGAAGAAACCTGCGAGCTTCGTGGAGATCGAGATTCCTCGAATCATCATGAAGGCGGCGAACGCCAAGAAGATCAGCACCCAGATGATCCATGGGACGCTCTTCAGCCCCGCAACGTTGTAGTTCTGAAGGATCATCTGGAAGAAGCCACCAACGATCGCGATCACCGACGCCATTGCCGCGATGTAGCCAGCGCCCGTCAAGATCGCAGTGGTCACGGCCGCTCGTCCGCCAAACGTCTTTCCGATGAAAGAGATGAAGCCTCCCGTCGACGGCAACACCTTGGTGAATTCGGACAGGGTGTTACCAAGGAACAAGATGGCGACGCCCGCAGCGATGATCGTGAGCGGTGACGCGAGCCCCGCGGTGAACGCGAGGTAACCAAAACCGAAGTAAAAGCTCATCGCCGGACCGATGTTCGCCATCGTCGCCGCTGAAATGTCCAACAATCCAAGTACGCCCTGGCGCAACCTCTGATGCTCGCCTGGCACTACCTCCAACTTCGCACCGAGTGATTCTGGTGTGAATCCTTCGCTCATTGCCCCTCCATCTGATTGCGCGAACCATTTTCATGGCGTCACTTGCGCTCTTCGTTGAGCGCCTTTGAAGAAACGTAGTTGAGTTACCGCGCATCAGGGGTCCGAAAATGCACTTATTTGCCGAAATGTGCGCGCTCGAAGGTCCAAGCGCGTCCAACGCCCGTTCGTGGGGTGTCAGCGTCAATTCTTCACACGCGGACAGTCGCAATTAAGGGTGGCGGCCACCAGGACGACGACATCAAATGAAGCGGATGAGTGGTGGGCACCGGGCGGGCCGTTAGCGCTACGACGATGCGAGGTAGAGCGCGTGGCGTCTCGATCGTGACGTCGAGCTCTAGTTGGGTCCCTGCATCCGCTCGGCGACGCCACGTTGCGCCAAGGTGCCGTGCGAAAAATTCTCACGCACCGCGAGGCGATCGACCTCTTGACGGTTCTGGGACAACTTCGCCTTTGCTTCGATCCTGGTAACGGTGATCTCGATCCCGACGATGGCGT
>JAJXXA010000043.1:0-16199 GCA_021781335.1 Actinomycetes bacterium | reverse complement strand
CGTTGCGCCAAGGTGCCGTGCGAAAAATTCTCACGCACCGCGAGGCGATCGACCTCTTGACGGTTCTGGGACAACTTCGCCTTTGCTTCGATCCTGGTAACGGTGATCTCGATCCCGACGATGGCGTTAAGTTGCGCATCTCGGTAGCGCGGGTCCAGGTCGTCTACCAACCACTCCTCGTCACTTTCGCGCTCGAAGTCATGGGTGAGCGTGCGAACCTGGTCGTGCTTCCACTGCAAGTCGGTGTGCACCGCCAAGGTACCGTGCACTTCAGCGGCCGCGTAGTTCCACGTCGGGACCGTGTTTGGATTTTCGAATCGACTCGGATAATTGCGCGGGCTCACGTACGCGCTGGCGGCGACGAAGAGCGCAAGGACCTCATTCACTTCGCTCGCCGACTTCCACCACGGATTCGCTTTGGCGACGTGCGCGAAGAGCGTGGCACGGTCGTCACTTACGTGCACGGGTACGAACACGCTCGCCAGCCCCTCATTTGTCGTGATCACTAACATGCCAGCTCCGGCGTCGGTAACGATCCGCCACGCCTCGTCGTTTGAGACCTCGAAATTCGCCGGCACGTACATGGCTCCATTGTTCCACGCGCTGACGCGCTGAAGTCACTCCCCTACGCGAGGTCCAAGACCGCGTCGAGCGGCTCGAACCCGGGCGCCGTCCGGGCCCAAGGGTACGCCGCCTCCATCAGGGTCGCTATATCGATCAAGCGATAATCGTGAAAGTGCGGCGCAGTGATCTGCACACCAAACGGGATGCCGGAGGGGAGGTGACCGAAAGGAATGCTGATCGCGGGATTACCCGTCACGTTCTGGACCGCCGTCGAGTACACGTCGGGGGTTAGACCACGCACGTCGCTGTCGGCGCTCATGCGCCCGTCGGCGAGCCATCCCGGCGCTGCGACGCTGGGGGTCACCAGCAAGCCGGTGTCGCCGAGCAGCTCATCAAGTCTTCTCACGTAGAGGTAGCGCCGTCGACGAGCACTGAGATACTCATCGACACTGACACCGAGTCCCGTGGTGAGGAACTCACGGGTCGCAACGTGGAACGAATCCATGTGATCCACCACCCACGAACGGCCCAACGACGCGACGTGCTCGGCCGTGGTCACGGTAAACCAGTCGAGGTCCGGATCCCCATCGGTGAAGAAGGCGTCAGATTCAATCCATGTCACTTTCGTCGAAAGCCGCTCGCTTATCGCTTCCACGCCCGCGCGAAGGAGCGACGACACCGCGGGAGAGAGTGGTCCCAGTGGCGACGTGCGCTCCGCAGCGAACAGCGAGAGCGGCCGATCGTCGTGACGAGCCCAGTGGCTCGTGAGCGCGTTGGGCGGTGACGTCGGATCGCCGGCGACCCGTCCGCGCATGACGTCGAGTAGAAGTCGTAGGTCGTCACACGACGTCGCAAAAGGTCCGTCAGTCGAATAGTCAATCCAATCGGGCGCGGGCCAGCGACCGATGACGCCGTTGGTCGGCTTCAAGCCAACCAACCCGCACAGCGACGCAGGTATACGTATCGACCCGCCACCGTCGGTAGCGGTCGCGACGCCCACCAGACCTGCGGCGACCGCGGCGGCGGAGCCGCCGCTCGAACCTCCGGGTGAGTAATCGAGGTTCCACGGGTTGCGGGTGACACCCGTCAACAGGTTCGCGGTATATCCCTCGATGGCGAACTCGGGGAGCGTCGATTTTCCAAGGACCACCGCGCCCTCGCGCAACAAGCGCCCGGGGACGACGCCATTCTCACTCGCTGGCTCAGCGTCGCGTAGAGCGAGCGAGCCCTTGCGCGTGGGATGGCCTCGAAGGTCGTCGAGGTCCTTCACCAAGGTAGGAATACCGAGCAACCTGCCCTGGGTGATCCCCTCATCGTCAATTCGCTTGGCTTCACGCAATGCGCTATCGAAGAATGTGTCTGCGGTGACGTTGAGGGCGCTTGCTCGCTCCAGCCGCTCAATCGACGTTGTAACTATGGTGCTCGCAGAAATACGTCGCTCGCGAACGGCCTGCGCGAGTCGGGTGAGTGTTCCGCTCATCTCCTGGTTCTCGAATCAGCAACGACGAAGCACGTACTTCGTGGAGATCGAGCGACGTCACCTACTTTGCGACACTTACGACGAAGTTCGAAAGACCAGAGTTCATTTCTCTTCACGCACGGACTCTAACTGGCGCACGAATCGTGAATGAACAGAGGCATACTCCAAGGACAGTCTCGACGAAACACTCTCTCGAAACCTGGACTCGGGCAACGTGCAGAGGACACGAACCGGGGCTCCGCCATATTTTCTGTACAAAACAAATAGTTTCAATTGTCGCCCACTAGATTGGTCCGAATGGAAGTCGTGCGAGTCGATATTCGAGAGGCGGAGACCTCTGACCTCCCGGCGTGCGCGGCCATGATCGCCGCGCACGAGTCGAGCGATGTCAAGTACTGGCAAGACCGATTCGAAATCGATCTCGCCAACCCGCGCAGAAAGTTCTTGGTCGCGACCTTCAATGAGGAGGTCGTCGGATACGGACACATCGTGCATCACGATCGGGCAACCACCAACGAAGAGTCGGCTCCAAGCGGCTACTTCCTCAGCGGACTCCTCGTATCACCCGAATTTCGTCGCAGTGGCATCGGCAGCAGTCTCACGGGCGCTCGCATCGATCTCCTTCGGCCCGACGCCGAACGCATCTATTACTACGCCGACCCCGAAAACGTGGAGACAATCTCCATGCACGCCCGATTAGGTTTTGAGGAATATCGCTCCATGACCCGTTTCGGTAAGCAGTTCACGCTCTTTCGTCTCGATCTTCGATAACGAACCTGGGTTCCTCGTCCTGCATTTTCGTGTCGACCGATGCGCGTCACTAACCTGCGATTGGCACATCCGCGATAACAAGTCGAATTCGTCAAGTTCCCCAACTTGTGTAGTTTCACTGGACACTGGCCACGGTGAGTGGTCTCGCATCCGCCCTCCATAACTGGGCATTATCCCCGCCTAGTCGCTAATCAGTACGCCTATTGCTGGTTCTCGCCGGCGCATCTTTCGTGGCAAAAAAACAGGGCGAAAAATACCAAAGTGTTCTACTATGTTAAGTCAGTATTAACGTCTACGAAATTTGAAGTTCACTTACCTGACCCTCAAACGAGGCCGTCAACTTAACTACACAAAGAGGACTATATGAATGAGACTGTTAGCAAGGTCATTGCCGTAACAGGGTCAACCGGAGCTCAAGGGGGCGGCCTCATCCGCGCAATTCTGGCGCACCCGGAATCAGGCTTCACCGCCCGAGCCATCACCCGCAATCCCGACTCCGATCAAGCAAAAGCGCTTGCGGCACTCGGCGTCGAAGTTGTGAAGGCCGACCTCGACGATGAGGCGAGCTTGGTGCGAGCTTTCGACGGTGCCTACGGCGCATTCTGCATCACCAACTTCTGGGAGCACTTCTCGCCCGCCAAGGAGAACGAACAAGCGGCGAACATGGCTCGCGCCGCCAAGGCCGCCTCCGTGTCACACGTCATTTGGTCGACGCTCGAAGACGTGCGCACGTTCGTTCCACTCGACGACGACCGCATGCCGACGCTGATGGAGAAGTACAAGGTGCCCCACTTCGATGGCAAGGGCGAATCAAATCACTACTTCAGTGACGAAGGCGTGCCGACGACGTTCTTCAATACTTCCTTCTACTGGGACAACATGATCTACTTCGGTATGGGACCCAAGCGCGGCGAGGACGGGACATTGGCCATCACCTTCCCACTCGGCGACGCGAAGCTGGCGGGCATCGCGGCGGGAGACATCGGCGGCTGCGCCTTTGGCATCTTCGCCAAGGGCAGTGAGCTGATCGGCAAGACCGTGAGCGTTGCGGGTGGACACCTGAGCGGTCAGGAGATGGCGGACAGCCTGAGCGCTGCACTCGGCGAACCGGTGCGTTACAACGCAGTCAGCCCCGCCCTGTACCGTTCATTCGGCTTCCCCGGTGCGGAGGATCTTGGCAACATGTTCCAATTCAACGCCGAATTCTCCGATGAGTATTGTGCCGTGCGCGACCTTGATGCCTCACGCCAGCTCAATCCCACGCTGCACAGCTTCGACCAGTGGCTGAAGGAGAACATCTCCAAGATTCCTCTGGACTGAGGAGCTTTTCGAATCCTGTTCTCACAAGGCCCGCCGCGTTGATCGATGTACATACTCGATCCACTCGGCGGGCCTTGTGGCGTAGCGACCCGAGGTCCTCGACATCGTGGCGTCAACAAAGTAAGCGAGAAGTTTTCGTGTCGAGTTCAACTTCGATGAACACGACCTTCATCGCAGCGTGCACGATTGACCGTCACCTCGGCGTGAACGCGCCCTCTCTCTGGGCACACTCCATCTGTCAATGACGCGGGTCGCAACGTTGCTCGATGCGGCCGAGCGAACTAGTCGACTTCGCCCCGACCCCAGGGGGTGTTGAGATTCGACTGTGATTCGCGAAGACCATTCATCGGGCCTCCGGCTGAGTAGTAGCGCTTGCCCGCGACGAGAAGTTCTTCGGCGGGAAACTTCGTAATGACTTCACAGCCCGTAGCGGTCACAACGACTTCTTCCTCGATGCGCGCCGCCGACCAGCCGTCCTTGGCCGGCCAGTACGTCTCGAGCGCGAAGACCATTCCTTCTTCGAGGGTCTCGGGATTGTCAAAGGAGACCATGCGACTGAAGATCGGGCGCTCCCAGATTGACAGTCCCAGTCCGTGACCGTACTGCAGGCCAAAAGCCGCCTCTTCGCTCGGAAATCCGAAGTCCTCAGCCTTTGGCCACACCGACACGACGTCAGCCGTCGTGACACCGGGCTTGACCATTGCGATGGCGGTGTCGATGAGTTCGCGACACTTGGTGTACGCGTCGCGCTGAGCGACCGAAGCGCTCCCGACGGCGAAAGTGCGGTAGTAGCAGGTGCGATAACCATTGAAACTGTGAAGGATGTCGAAGAACGCGGGGTCACCAGGTCGGATCAGACGGTCACTGTAGACGTGAGGGTGCGGTGAGCAACGCTCTCCCGAGATTGCGTTCACGCCTTCGACGTGTTCCGAGCCGAGGTCGTACAGGGTCTTGTTCACGACGCCGACGCACTCGTTCTCGCGCACGCCCGGTCGTAGGAATGTGTAGAGCTCCTCGTACGCGGCGTCGACCATGGAGGCCGCCTGGGTGAGCAGGGAGATCTCATCGGTGGTCTTGATGCGACGCGCTTCAAGAAAGACCTGCTGACCGTCGACGAGCGTGATGCCCTCTTTCGCGAAAGCGGCGAGTATCGGCATCTCGACGACGTCGACGCCCACTGCCTCGTTTTGAAGTCCGAACTGGAGCAGGACCTCTTTGACCTTCTGCGCCACCGAGCCGGCTCGATCGGCGCCTGGTGCGATGGCACCGCGCAGGGTGGAGATTCCAGCGCGAGCGCCATCGTAAGGCACCGAGGTGCCGTCGGGCAGCACCTGCACGCCGCTCAACCAAGGGTTGTAGAGCTGGTGGTGACGTGCAGCAGAACCGAAGTCCCAGACAATGGGCTTGCCACCGCGCGGCAGCAGCGCAAATCGGATGAGCTTGTCCATGGCCCAGGTACCAATGTGGGTACCTGTCATGTAACGGATGTTGTGAAAGTCGAATGTCAGCAGCGCGCCAAGGTCGGAACGCTCCAATTCCGCCTGCAGTTTGGCCAGGCGCTCCTCGCGCAGTCGTGGCATGTCGACTCGACTCTCCCAGTCGACCGCGCTGTTACCGTTTGTGTGAATTCCCATGACTTCAAGCCTTTCCTAGAGATACCGCGAATTTGTTGGCTCAGCGCCGACGCTGGCGAGCCCAAGAGTCCAGGCCCACCGCGATCAGCAGAATCACACCAAGAACGATCTGCTGGTAGAGCGGGTCGACGCCCAACAAATCAATGCCATTGCCGATCAGCGCAATGAAGAGTACACCGATGCCCGTTCGCCACACCGAGCCTTCGCCGCCCGCAATGGACGTTCCGCCCACCACGATTCCCGCCAACACGGTGAAGGCGAGTGCATTGCCGCCACTACCGGCTTGCGCGCTGAGGAGACGAGAGATGTCGATCACCCCGCCAAGGCCCGCGGCGCCGCCACTCAACGTGAACGCCACGACTCGTATCAGGTTCACCCGAACGCCGGCCAGGCGCGCGGCCTCGGCGTTGCCTCCGGACGCAACCGTAAAACGACCGAATGCCGTGCGCGACAGCAACAGTCCCAAGATGACGACGAAGACCAACGTCATCCACACTGCGCTCGGGACCGTGAGGAACTGCGCATTGGCGAATTTGAAGAACCCGGAATTGGACGACAGGACGATCAGATTGCCACCCGAGACCTTGACCGCCAAGCCCCCGATGACAAAGGACATCGCGAGCGTGGTGATCAACGCGTTGATCTTGAAGACGGTCACGATCAGCCCGTTGATGAGCCCGACGAAGAGGCCGACGAGGATGGCCGCGCCGATTGCGAGCACCGGCGAGTGGTGAGCGGCGATTTCGCCCGCGACCACGGTCGCGAGTCCGTACGTCGCACCGACCGACAAGTCGATGCCCCCCGCGACAAGTACCAGGGTTCCTGCCGCGGCGATGCACAACGTCGCGGATTGTTGGTCGAGGATATTGATGAGGTTCGTCGTGTGTAAGAAGGGCTGGCTCGTGATCGAGAGCGTCACGAACAGGATCAGGAAGGGGATCGCGATCCCCGCGGTACGCCAGGAATTCAACATCCGTAGGCCACCCAGGCGTAGTCCGCCCCCACCACCGTCGCCACTGTCACTGTCGTGCAGTGGGTCCAATTGTTCAGTTGTCTGATTCGTCATCTGGTCTCCTCAGGTGGCGTTTGTTTCAGCGAATGCCGCTGCGAGCACGGACTGCTCATTCATTTCATCGCCGCGCAGATCCGCTGTGAAGCGCCCGTGGCGCATCACGAGAGTGCGGTGTGCGAGGCCGAGTACTTCCTCGAGTTCCGAGGAGATGACGATGATCCCCATCCCCTCTTGGGCCATCTCGACGAGCAAGTCGTAGATCGCACGCTTGGAACCAACGTCGACACCGCGAGTTGGCTCATCAGCGATGAGAACCGAAGGAGAACACATCAGCGAGCGTGCGAAGAGCAGTTTCTGCTGGTTACCGCCCGACAGCATCGTTGCGGGTAGTGCCATGTTGGCGGCCTTTACGGTCGTCTTCTCCATCAACTTCGACACCGCACGACGTTCGCGAAATCCTGCGATCCAACCAAGTCGGCTCACGAGGTCAAGTCGCGAGAGCGAGATGTTCTCCTTCACCGATCGGCCCATCAACAGACCCATCTCTTTGCGCGACTCGGGGATAAGAACGAGACCGCGCCCAATGGATCGATGTGGGCTGTGTCCAGTCAGATTTGACCCGCCCAGTCGAACCGATCCGTGTGAGACTTTCGCGTCGCGAAAGATCGCACGCGCCAGCTCGGAGCGACCCGCCCCGACGAGACCCGAAATGCCGAGGATCTCTCCTCGATGCAGGACAAAGGAACAGTCCGTGACCCCGGGTGCACTCAAATGGTCCACTTCAAGCACGATCGGCGCCGATTCATCAACCGGCGCCTTTTGCGGGAACACCGATGACAAGGAACGTCCGAGCATCCCTTCGATCAGTGAATCCTCCGTGGCACCCGCAGCGTCGACAGTGCGAACAAGGTGACCATCGCGCAGGGTCGTGATGGTGTCCGACAGTGACAGCACTTCAGAGAGGAAATGCGAGATGAGCACGACTGCACTACCCCTGCGGGCGAGCGAGCGAATGATCTCGTGTAGAGCGGCTGACTCATTGCTCGAAAGTGCCGCTGAGGGCTCATCCATTACAACAATCGATGCGTTGCGCGACAGGGCCCGCATGATCTCCACTTTTTGCTGATCGGCAGTCGAGAGGTTGCCGGCGCGAACGTCAGGCGACAAGTCGAAGCCAACGTGGTCCGCCAACTCTCGAAATCGTCGTCGAGACTCTCGGCGACGAACGAAGCCGCCTCTTGTTACCTCCGAGCCGAGATACACGTTCTCCGCCACCGTCAAGGCGGGGACGATTGCGAGTTCCTGGGCGATGGTGATGATGCCCTTCGCAATCGCTTCACGCGGTGAGCGCAGGACGAGGGGCACTCCCCCTAGGGTCAGCGTCCCCTCATCGGGCTCAATAACGCCAGAAATGATCTTTCCCAACGTGGATTTTCCCGCGCCGTTCTCACCGATCAGCGAGTGGACTTTGCCCGGCTCGATGGTCAGTGAGACGTCGCTCAAAGCTGGTACGCCACCATACCGCTTGGACACCCCGGCGACGACTAAGTCGCCGCCGGGAGTGTCCACGGTCTGGAGGGGATGTTCATCAAACGCCCGTGCGGACATGTTGGTACGAACCGATTTCTCTGCGTATGGATACTTGACTTACGAGTGACGCTTAGATCAGCCCGGCCACTCGGCGGTGAACTTGCCAGCGTTGGCCGGAGTAAGGACACCGTTGTTGGGCAAGCCCGCAACCGGGTTCTTCGAGCCTTGTGGCTTTCCGGTCTTCATGGCTTGAATCAACATGCTCATACCGAGCTGGCCTTCAGTCGCTGGCATTTGTGCCACGTCAGCGAACCACGGACCCTTGCCCGACTTCAACTGAGCCACACCAGCGGCGCTGGCGCCGTAGCAGACCAACTTGACCGACGTGTTGTTCGCCGACGCGAGAGCCGCTTGTGCGCCTTCGCAGTCCTGGTCAGATCCGACGATCACATTGATGTTGGAGTGAGCGGTCAGCATGTTCTGAACCTGTGTCAACGCAACGCCAGCCTGGTAGAGACCATCCGCCTCTGCGACGACCGTGTCGTTGGAGTACTTGGCCAACTGCGCCTTGAAGGCGACCGTAATTGCGCCGTCGGGCTCATAGCCGGTGTAGTTGTGCACCAGGCCGATGTTGCACGGATTGGCTCCCGCACATGCTTGGTGCGCCAACGTGGCCAACTGCGTACCGATCTTGGACGGGAAGAAGACGACGTTGCCCGAAAGTCCCTTCACCTGAATCTGGTCGGTGGTGTACTTCGGGCCAAGGATCTGGTCGATGTTGACGACCTTGATGCCCTTCTTGATCGCCTTTTGCACCGTCGACATCAACGCCGCGCCGTAGATCGGCTGCACGATGATGCCCTGGTACTGGCCAGAGTTGATCACGGTCTGCAGCTGAGCCGCCTGCGTGGTGTAGGAACTCTGCGAGTCAAAGACGACAACCCTGACACCGGCAGCGCCCGCAACCGCTCGAGCTGCAGCCAACATCGGTGCGTCATAGCTATTCGCAACGCCGTACGACATGTAGGCCACTGTGTAGTGCTTTGGCTTCGCAGCCACGGCGACTCCTGAGCCCACGAGTGCCGACGAGAGCAACGTGGCTCCTGCCGCAAGGCCGGTAAGCCAACGCATCTTCGTTCTAATCATTAAATTCCCCCCTAATAAAATTGGACGCACCCCCTTGCGCGACCCATAACGTTCGTCACGCCCCGTAGGCCGCCACAAACGATTGTGCCGACCTTAGTAGTGTTCACTTAACGTGTCAAGTGTTACCGAACATTCTCGATGCACCCTCTAAACACAAGCAGACCGGCCGCTCACGCGGCCGGTCTGCTTGTGCACTCGCCTCGCGGGCGGTGGGATTACTTGTTGTAGTGGTACGGGTTATCGATGATTTCCTTTGGCGCCAAGTCCGGGTGCATGCCCTGGTTCCACGCCTCTTCGCCCAAGGCATCGGCGAGGTATCCGACGGTCTCTTCCACGACGTTCTTCGCCTTGGCCAAATCAATGTTGATCAAACGGTGCTCGTGCTTCACGATGTTGCCATCGATCACCACGGTGTGCACATCAGCACGCTGCGCTTGCATCGCGACGTGTCCGTAAGGATTGAGGATCGGGAACATCACGGGGGATTCGTCATTCTTCAACAGGACGATGTCGGCACGCTTGCCCACTTCGATGCTGCCGATCTTGCTATCGAGCCCCAAGGCCTTCGAACCGCCACGGGTCGCCCAGTCAATGACCTCTTCAGAACGAAGGTCGAGCTGGGTCACGGTCTCACCCTTTAAGTGCGCCTCGAAGTGCTGACGTGATCGATCGGCGCCGAGCGTCGTGCGCATGGCCGTGAAGAGGTCCGCACTCCACCACACCGAGGTGTCGTGCGAGAGGGTGATCGGGATGCCGAACTGACGAAGCTTCCACGACGATGGATAACCCTGACCGGCGCTCTGCTCGCTCTCCGTCGAGACCGAGACCGAACTACCGCACGCGGCAATACGTTGGTACGAGTCGTCCGACAGTGTCGCGCAGTGCACGAGCACTGTGTCGGGAGTCATGAAGCCGTTCTCGTGCATCAAACGAATGCTGTCGTCGCCGTTCGCGCCGAGGACCCCCGCGTGGGTGTTCACCGACACGCCCATGTCACGAGCGACCTCGAAAGCGGCTCGCTCAGGGAATTCCTCGCCCGCAACCACGTCAAATGCAATCTGGAAGCCCAGCATGTCGCCCTTACCGTCAAGGCGTCGACTGTAGAAATCCTGGAACTCTTTGTCAGCGGTCCACTCCCACGGCGGTCGCTGAATGTTCCCGTACGCCAGCACGAATCGGGCGGGGACCGCCTCAAGCGCATCAACCGCGGCATCCGCGTGGTCGATCGTCTGCAAACCATGCGACCAGTCAACCGAGGTCGTCACGCCCGCGTCCACGGCCTCGATGGCCGAGAGCAGGTTGCCTGCGTAGACGTCCTGAGGGCGGAAGTTTCGACCGTGCTCCAAGTAGTACCAGACGAAGTACTGCGACAAGGTCCAGTCTGCACCGTAGGCACGCATCGCTGTTTGCCACATGTGGCGGTGTGTGTCGATCATGCCCGGCATGATGATGCCACCGCGCGCATCAATCTCAAGTGCGTCATCGGGGGCTTTGATTCCAGGTCCGATCTCGCGAATCACCCCACCAACCACGAGGACGTCACAGTCCTTCATGATGCGGTGAGCGTCGTCCATGGTCAGGACGATTCCGTTTCGAAAAACGATGGAACGACCGTGCTCGAGTGATTCGCCGGTCGTGCTGATGGGCTTGTTCATTCCCCCCCCTTGGTGAAATGGTTCAGATTCGAAGGGAGTGTAGCATCCTGTTCAGTGATGTCAAGAAGGACTTCACGTTGGCTCCACCCACCAGAAGGGCCACCTCTCGAATCTCAGGTCACTTCGCGCCGGCATCGCAATCTTCGAAATGGCCAATCTTTTTAGGCGCGTAGGCGCAGAAGTCTGCGCCACTGCGCGGGACAACCGCCCGAGTGATGTCCTCCTCGACACGTCACGACAAAGTCTCTCCCTTCTCGAGCAACTTCGTATATGTTTGTTCCTACTGAACAACACAAGGGGGGATCGTGTCATCACAATCGAAAGAACGTGCTGCTCGCACCGCAGTTGTCCTCGGCGGCACGTCGGGCATCGGCAAGGAAATTGTTAAGTCTCTGGCTGAAAAGGGGATGACCGTCTATTTGTCGGGTCGAACGTCAGAAACGGCCCAAAAAGCCGCCGCGGAAATAGGACGTGGCACCACGGGCTTGGCGGTCGACCTCTCCGAGCCCGAGTCCATCGCGGGATCACTCGCCGCAATCGGTCCGGTGGACTACCTGGTCATTCCCGCGATTGAGCGCGACGCCAACACCATCGCCGATTACAACATCGCGCGCGCAACTCGCCTCGTCACGCTGAAGCTCGTCGGGTACGCCGAGTCCATCCACGCCCTTCGTGACCGCTTCACGCCGGACGCCGCCATCGTCCTCTTTGGCGGGTTGGCAATGCAACGTCCGTATCCGGGTTCGACAACGGTGTCCACGGTGAACGGCGGGGTCGTCGGTCTGGTCAACAGCCTCACCACCGAACTCGCGCCCGTGCGCATCAATGCCGTCCACCCTGGGATCATTGGTGATAGCCCGTACTGGGAGGGTAAGGACAACAGCAACATCATCTCGCGCACCCCACTCGGTCGCCTCGTGACGATGCAAGAAATCGTGAATTCGGTGGAGTTCCTACTCGAGAACACGGGCGTCAACGGTGTGAACCTCGCCATGGACGGTGGCTGGCTCCTCAAGTGACCAGCGAGAAGAACGAATTTCAACTCGATAGTGAGAAATAAGAGGAAAGACCATGTATCACGCAACGAAGATCGATGACGACGCAGCACGTACGCCACACTCTCACCAAGATCACTCGACGGGTTACCGCGAACAGATCTTGATCAACCGGGCCCTTGGCTCTCCTCACATGACGCTGTCGATCGGGCACCTCGCTGATGGCGGCCACGTCGACACGGTCCTGCACTCATACGAGATCAGCTTGTTCATCTTCTCGGGCAGTCTCGCGATCACGATGCGCGGTAAGACCACACTGCTCCCGCCCAACCACTGCATCGTCGTCCCGGTCGGAACGGCCTACGCGCTTCGCGCGGTGCAAGGCTCGGTGAAGTGGCTGCAGATGGCTGCTCCCGCGGGACTAGAGGACGGGCGCCGACAAGACACCTTCTTCACCGGCGAGACCCTTAGCGAAACCAGCCCCGTGCTGCCCGACATGCGCGATCCGCGTGATCGCAACGCCGCGCGCTTCGATCCCGAATCCATGGACCTTAAGAAGTTGGCGGGTGGCGCTGACGTGAACGCTCCAACGGTTTCTCCGAGCATGGCGACTGCCTTGCTCGCCTACAGCGGCATCGGCGTGAAGATGCTGATCGACACGCAGGTCGGCGCACAATTACACACAATGTTCGTCGTCGATTACCAGCCAACAGCAATCGCCCACCCCCACGATCACCCCTTCGAAGAGGCGTATGTCTTCATCGAAGGAGAGGTGCACGCGTTGGTCGATGGCGAACTCATGGTGTTCAATCCCGGTGACGTCCTTTGGGCCGGCGTCGGCGCTGACCACGGCTTTGAGAACAGAGGCACGGGACTTGTGCGGTGGATCGAGGTGCAAGCCCCCCAGCCGCCCGCTCGCTACTCGTACCGATTCAGTCGAGAATGGGAACACCTCGCCGCAAAGTTGGAGCAGGAGCACGGACACGAGCATTGAGCGTGAAACCAGGGCGTCTTCGTCCCTGTGTCACGGCTACAGGGACGAAGTACCTACAATTCATGCAGTGATGTATTGCGCGAGCAGCAAGGGAGATTTGTTCGATGGCGGTTTCTAAAGGTGCGACGCCGGACCCGGATACCGCTGACACCGCCCGCCCCAAAACCTTGCCGAGTCAAAAGTCACCGGCCGTAAACGGTACTAACAATGGCGGCAGTGAGCGCGGCGGGTCGGGCCTTATCGGCACCCGGCTGCGAGCCAGGCGCGAGGCTTCAGGGATCTCGCTACGCCAGTTCGCTCGCGATCTCGACGTCTCTCCTTCGTTCATCTCCCAACTCGAAACCGGCAAAGCACAGCCCTCTGTTGCGACGTTGTTCGCAATTTGCGAGGCGCTCGGCATTGCGACCGATGAACTCTTCGACAACGAGACCACCCCGACACGCTTCGTCACCGGCACACCTGTACGAGGTGGCACCGACGCCGTCAACAACTCATGGCGATCGGTGACGAGCTTTGGCACACTTTCGAGCCCCCAGCGCCCTCCTCGCAGTCCCGATGAGGCGCCGTCGTCTTCGCCCCTCGTACACCCCGATGAGCGAAAGGTGCTGGTGCTCGATTCCGGGGTGACCTGGGAGTCGCTTACGACGACCCGCAATGAGAAAGCCGACTTCATGTTCGTGCGCTACGAGGTCGGCGGAAGTTCGACAATGGAGGATCGTCTCATCCGCCACGTTGGCAGCGAATACGGGTTCATCCTCAGTGGGACTCTGGAGGTGACCTTAGGGTTCGAGACCTATCGACTCACGGCGGGTGATTCAATATCGTTTGATTCAAGCCGCCCCCACCGACTGGCGAACGTGGGTGACATCCCGGTGGAAGCGATCTGGATGAACCTGGAATTTCTCCCCACGAACCACTGATCGGTCTTTGGACCAGACCTCTCAGCGCTCAGACTGTGGCGCCGAGCGCCAAACCAACGCCGTAGGTGATCGCGAGCGCCAGACAACCGCCGATCCCAACTCTGAGTGCCCCTCGCAAGGCCGACGCACCACCGAGTTGGGCACCGAATCCGCCCAGCACACACATTGACACGATCGTGACGAAGACCAACACCGCAATACGCAAGGAACTCGGTGTCAATCCGACGGACAGTAGCGGCAGGATAGATCCCACGGCGAAACTCACCGCCGACACGCTCGCCGCTTGGACGGGCCGAGCGCGGGTACGTTCATCGTGACCGAGTTCGTCTCGAAGATGGGCCCCCAGGGCGTCGTGCGCGTGCAGTGCGGTCGCGACCTCGGTCGCCAACTCGCGAGACAACCCGCGAGCTTCGTAGATGGCGACGAGCTCCGCGTGCTCTTGTTGAGGTTCCTGAGCCAGTTCACTGGCTTCTTTCTTGACGTCCGCCTTCTCTGCGTCTGACTGCGCGCTCACCGACACGTACTCACCAATCGCCATCGAGAGTGCGCCGGCCGTCAACGCTGCGGCACCCGCGGTCATGAGCGCCGTCTTGGCCGCACCAGCGGCCACGAGTCCGACGAGGAGCGCGGCGGTCGACACGAGCCCGTCGTCAGCGCCCAATACCGCCGCACGCAACCAGCCCGCCCGACTCGAACGATGGACTTCATTGTGGCTCACCGGTCACCTCGTCTCACAAGGTCGCGACTTCCCCTTGAGCGCCACGACGATAACTCCATCTTCGTATCCAGTCGAATGTGACCCACACTTGGCAGGCTACCCTTCACCGCTGCGATCCACGATTGACAAAGGTCACGTTTGATGAGCCGCAAACGTCCAGAGTCGGGCGACCCCGCCGCACGCCCTACGTCGATGGAACAGTGCGGGCGGCCTTGATGAAGAACCCACGGACCTGCGCGCCCGTGGGATTGAGGTGTGAGGAACCGTCCACGACCGCCTGTCCAATCGAAGCGGACCAGTACGTACTTATCAGCACCTGAGAGTCGAGGTCCCTGATGATCCAGCCATTATCCTTGGCCCGCTCGACGGCGTTGATCCAACGCTTGAACTGACTCTCCAACTGCTGGGTGAATCTCTCGCGTGTTCCAGGATCAGCCCAGACATCGAGCAGGAGTTTGACGATGTCCCACTTGCTCTCACCCTGGCCTGCGGCCCAGGCGAGTTCCAAATTCTCTCCGATTGCCGACCAGAACGCCGCCTCATCGTTGGCCTCGGTTGCCTGTTCGGCCAACGTGAGACACTCGTGCAAATTCTCGGTCCGTCGAGCGTAGCTACTCAGTTGGGCTTCAGCAATCAACTGTGTGCGCGACTCGAAGTAGTAGTAGATGGTCGGAACGCCAACGTTCGATCGCTGCGCGACTTCAGAGATCCGGACATTGTGACTCTCATTTTCAGAGATCATCGCTAGCGTCGTGTCGATAATGTGATCTCTCGTCCCAGAACCGCTGCGACCCACTCGAATTCCCTCCCGCCGAATTCCCAACCAGGGATTGGTGACCATGTATATCATCTGGTCTTTGGCGATGTCGTCAAATCACCCGGGACGTTCGCAACCTAGCGCTTCAGCACGTTGAAATGGGCAAAGAGACTGGTGCACCGGGTCTACTCGTGATGCTCAAGCAGCGCGCTCACGTGCACTCGTATCGAATCAACGAACGGCCACGGAGGGTTCTCCTCGTCGACAAAAAGCGCGAATTCGGAACTGCAGACGCCAATGACGTCACCCCCACGTGAGCGGCAATCATTGATGATCGCCTCGAAGCGTTCTCGCGACCGATCGCTCGCAATGCCGTGGACCAGTTCGTCATCGATCATCGCTTGGAGTTCGTCGACGTGCGAACTGTCGGGCTTTACAACGTAGACACCCGCTCGCTCGAGGTATGACGAGTAGAAGGAGTTTTCGATCAGATAGCGCGTGCCGAGCAAGGTCATCGCCGAGGCACCGAGTGACTTCACCGCTTTCACCATGGCGTCACGCACATCCACCACCGGGATCGATACGGCGTTGACAACGTCATCGAAATTTCGATGCATGGTGTTCGCCCCGATGCCGAGCACGGTGGCGCCACCAGCCTCAAGACGTCGTGCCGAGTCGGCCAACACCCGCCCGAGTGCGACCC
>JAJXXA010000017.1 GCA_021781335.1 Actinomycetes bacterium | reverse complement strand
CCGCGAGGATGTGGGCGCGGCGATCGGTGAGGCGTTCGTGAGAGAGGGGGAGAGCGCCGTCGAGGTCGCGCATGGCGTCCACGGCTCGTCTCGCTCGTGCGGGTCCGACACCTGGCACATGTTGCAAGAGGCGAAACCACGCCATCTCGTCACGAGGATTATCTGCGAGTCGAAACGCCGCGAGCAGGTCCTTCACGTGGGCCGCCTCGAGGTAGCGAAGCCCGCCGTATTTCACGAAAGGGATGCGTCGTCGACTGAGCTCGAGTTCGAGGTCAGCGCTGTGGTGCGCGGCGCGAAAGAGTACGGCCTGTCGCTGGAGTAGCACACCCTGCTCGTAGAGCTCGAGCACGCGGTCGGTGACGAGTTCTGATTGATGACGCTCGTCAAAGCAGTGCACGAGTTGGGGTTGTCGTGCGCCGGGTTGGGGCGCCACTTCACGAAGGACCGAGCTGAAACCTTCGGGCGCATCTGCGCCTACGGCGTTGGCGACGTCGAGGATCGGCGCCGTCGAGCGGTAGTTGAGGTTCAGCGTGATCGTCGTCAGGCCAGCGAAGTAGTCTGCGGCGTCGATCAGGTGCCGCGCCGAGGCACCGCGAAAACTGTAGATCGCCTGCGCGTCGTCACCCACGAGTGTGACCCTCGGGTCATTTCGACGTAGCCCGGTGAGCACGTCGAGTTGCAGCAGATTCACATCTTGGAACTCATCGACGAGGATGTGGTCGTAGGTGGCACCGAGTGCGTCACCCAAGTGGTCATCGTGCACCGCAACGCGCCAGAAGAGCAAGAGGTCGTCGAAGTCCAAAAGGCCGAGCGCCCTCTTTCTGGCGACGAAGGCCCGAAAGACCGAGGCCACGTCCTCCTCGCGGTCCGCACACCACGGCGCGTGCTCGAGCATGACGTCACTGAGCGGGGTGGCGGTATTGACGGCGCGTGAGTAGAGCGACGCCAGCGTGGCCTTCTTCGGCAGTCTGCGTGAACCACTGAGGACCCCCAGATCGGCCCGGACCAGGTCCATGAGGTCCGCCGCGTCCGCGTGGTCGAGGACCCCAAAACCTTCGGGCAGACCAATTGCGGCGTGGTGGTTTCGAAGCGTGCGGTGGGCCACGGAATGAAACGTGCCCCCCGAGACCCTTCGCACGTGCTCCGAGCCGCCCAGGGCGCGTACCCGGTTCACGATGTCGCGCGCCGCTCGTCGAGTGAAGGTGAGTAGCAAGATGCGCTCTGGAGGGACTCCACGTTCGAGCAGCACCTCCACGCGTGCCGTCAGGGTCGTGGTCTTCCCGGTGCCTGGACCAGCGATGACGCGAAGAGGGCCGTCGCCGAAGTTCGCCGCTTCGAGTTGGTCGAGGTTGAGGGAACGTTGGAAGGCGAACACGTGTTCGACACTAGTGAAGGTGTCTGACATCTCGCGTGACCTTGAACATTGAAATCGTTCCACCCCTTCACCTTCTTTCGCCCGCATCAGGACCGATAGGTTGAATGAATGTCGAATTCTCGTTCAACGTCTCGTCACGAGAATGTCGCACTCCATTTCTGCCCAGCGGTTTCGAGCACGGGGGTGGTGCGCCCGTGTTGACGCCCGAGTTGTCGCGGCGGCGTCGCCTGGGCATCCTCACCATCTGTTGTATGAGCTTGTTCGTTGTCTACGTGGACAACACGATTGTGAACGTCGCGTTGCCCTCCATGGGTCGTGATTTCCACACATCGCTCTCGGGCTTGCAGTGGATCGTCGACGGTTACACGCTCGTGCTCGCGAGCCTCTTCATGTTGTCGGGTTCAACGGCTGATCGACTTGGTCGCAGAAAGATCTTCTCAGTGGGACTGTCTTTGTTCGTGCTGGGATCGCTCGCGTGCAGTCTGGCGCCGAGTCTCTCGTGGCTCGTGCTCTTTCGCATGCTCCAGGCGGTCGGTGGCTCGATGCTCAATCCGGTGGCCATGTCGATCATTCGAAACACCTTCAATGATCCGCGCGAGCGGGCTCAGGCAATCGGCATCTGGGGTGGCATCACGGGCGTCGCGTTGGCGGCGGGTCCGGTGCTCGGGGGTCTGCTCGTCCAAGGTGTCGGGTGGCGGTCGATCTTCTGGGTCAACATCCCCTTCGGGGTCCTCGCGCTTGTTCTCGCGAACATGTACATCCCCGAGTCGAGAGCCCAACAGGCTCGTCGTCTCGATCCCATTGGTCAGGTGCTGGTGTTCGTCACCTTGGCGAGCACGACCTACGCCATCATCGAGGGCCCCGGTCGTGGGTGGGGTTCCTTTGAGATCCTCGGGCTCTTCGCGCTGGCGGCACTCGGATTGGTGGCGCTCGCTCTGTACGAACTTCGCCGCCA
Organism: Actinomycetes bacterium; assembly: GCA_021781335.1. Lineage (GTDB taxonomy): Bacteria > Actinomycetota > Acidimicrobiia > Acidimicrobiales > RAAP-2 > RAAP-2. Next base: position 16,981 of record JAJXXA010000017.1, on the reverse strand, counting down.
CGAGGCGCTCATTGAGATCCGCTTCTTCAAGAGTGCGCCGTTCTCGGGTGCGACCATCATCGCCATCGCGTCGTTCTTCGCCTTCGGGGGCTTCTTGTTCCTCAACACGCTCTACCTTCAAGACACCCGCGGCTTGTCGGCGCTGAGTGCGGGACTCGACACGTTGCCAATGGCGGTGTCAATGGCGGTACTGTCATCGGCGTCGGGTCGCATGGTGGCACGTTGGGGCGCTCGTCCTTCACTCGTGCTCGCCGGGGCGACCATGGCGATCGGCAGCATGATGCTGACGGGTCTGTCACCCACGACATCGTTTGGTTATCTGTTCGCTGCGTACATCGTCTTTGGGATCGGGTTCGGACTCGTGAACGCGCCCATCACCAATACCGCGGTGTCGGGGATGCCCGCGAGCCAGGCGGGCGTGGCGGCCGCGGTGGCGGCCACGAGTCGCCAGATCGGCCAGACGCTCGGGGTGGGCATCGTCGGTTCGGCGATCGCCGCCGGGGTCGGGCGGGGGTTCTACTCGAGCGGTTTCACCCAGACCTCGCACGCCGACTGGTGGCTGCTCAGCGGTTGTGGAGCATTGGTGCTCGCGGTCGGTTTGCTCAGCACCTCGAGTTGGGCCGTGAGAACCGCGCAGCGCACCGCGGTGCGCTTTGACCTTGATGACGGTTCATCGCACCTCGCAACGACCTGAAGACAGCTCAGGACTCTTCGGGGTTGCGTTTGAACTCGATGACTTCGAGCTCTTCGCCCTCTCGGAGCGATTCGTGGTGGGCGACCTGACCCAGCTCTCGTTCGATGAGCTCATTGTCGTGGGCGGCTTCTATGTGCACCAAGAAGTCATCGGCGTTGGGCGAAGCGCGAATCAACTCGTCGAGTTTCAGCTGCAGGACCTTTTGATGACGACTCTGGGTGTGTTGGATGACAAAGAGCATCAACAAGGTGATGAGACTCACGACGGTGGCGAAGCCGACCTCCCAATTGGCGGGGAACCCCATGACGCTGAGCGCGATGCTGAATCCGAGCAGCAGCACGAAGACCGCCGCCGCCACGCCCGCACGCGACGTGAAGTCGCTCAGCGCGTGTAGGAGACGACTTATTCGTTGTTTGATCGCTGAATTTTCCACTCGACCTCCACGTTTGGGTACTCGAGAAAGGATCTCCGACTCGTGATGCTCGCTCGTGGTCTCCACACTCGCTTCGAGCGAAGTCTCCATCGGTGCAGCACTGCCAGCGTACCGGGCGGGCCCGACGTCGTGCCTAGCTTCGAAGAACCACGTTGAGCGGGGTCTCTTCGTGCTGCACGCGCCGGATCTGCTCGAGGAGGAGGCGCTTCGCGCGTGGGGGCATGGCAGTGGTGGCACCCCCGACGTGGGGACTGATGAGGACGTTCTCGAGCGCGAAGAGAGGATGGCCGTCGGGGAGCGGTTCGGGGTCGACGACGTCGAGTGCGAACCGCAGTCGTCCCGAGCTGGCGTGGCGCACCAGCGCGTCGGTGTCAGCTACTTGGCCGCGTGAGACGTTGACCAGGAGTGCACCGTCACGCATTGAACTGAGAAAGTCGTCATCGACGAGTCGCGTCGTGCTCTTCGAGAGCGGGACCGCGATGATGACGATCTCCGCGCTCGAAAGAAGTTGCGGTAACGACGACGTGGCGTGAATGGTGCCACGCTCATCGGTGCGTTCGTGGCTCGCGACGCGCGTGATCGTGACTTCAAAGGCGATGAGACGCTCTTCGATGGCTCGTCCCACGCCGCCGTAGCCAACGAGCAGCACCTCTCGGTCGGCGAGGCTGGCGCGCAGTTGGGGTGCCCAGTGGCCCTTCTCAGCTGCGCGAACAAAGTCCGGTATCGCTCGCTGGGCGCTGAGGGTGAGCGCCATCGCCATCTCCGCGGTCGATGCTTCGTGTACCGAAGCGGCGTTCGCGTAGACGTTACCCGGCGGCAATACCGCCTCGACGCCGTCATAGCCAATGGAAAGGCTCTGGACGAGTTGCGCGCGTACGTGTGAGAGCGCACCGAGTCGCTGCGCCGCGCCCATGTACGGCGGCACCACGATATCGATGGCGTCCACGGGCGGCGGGCCCGACAGGTCCCATTCAACGAACTGCACACCGTCGGGCGCCTCGCCTAGCCACGAACGCACCTCGGCGTTCGGGAGGCTGACGATGAAGGATGGCGACGTCATGACCCGAGCCTAATGACGCAACGACGCCGCCCTTTTCTCAGTGTCCAACGAGTGCTAGGTCCGAGTTAGTCGTGTGGGGAGCGCCCGAAGGGAGTAGGAATGCCGTGATGAGCGCCCCGGCGACGAAGATCATTGCCGAGTAGCCAAACGCTGCCGTGTAGCTGTGCACACTCGCCAATTGGAGGTTGAGCGCCGTCGGTGCGCGCCCGACCAGGTACGACGTCGCGGCGCTGGCGGCGAGCGTATTGAGCAGTGCGGTGCCGATCGATCCACCGATCTGTTGAGAGGTGTTGACCGACGCCGACGCGACGCCGGCGTCATGGGCGGCGACCCCGGCGGTTGCGGTGTTGATGGCGGGAGCAAAGACGAGGCCGATGCCGAGTCCGAGCAGGAGCAGGGGCGAGAAGATGTGCGCCATGTAGCTCGACGCGATGCCGAGCTTGGTCAACCAGTAGAGCGAACCGGCCGCCATGAGCATTCCCGTGGGTACGAGCGGACGCGGACCGAACTTGGGCAGCAGCACGATGTTGGACAACTGTGCGGTGATTGTGAGGCCAACGATCATTGGCATGAAGGCGAGACCGGTCGTGACGGCACTGAAGTGCAACGTCTCTTGGAGGTAATAGGTCAAGAACAAGAACACGCCGAACATGCCCGAACCCGAGATGAGCATTGCGAGCAGCGAGCCGCCACGGCCTCGGTCGAGGACGACTCGAAGCGGGAGTAGCGGGTACTTCGTGCGGCGTTGGACGCGTACGAAGCTTGAGAGCAGCACCAGGGCGACGACGAGACTTCCAATCGTGTAGTGGTTCGTCCACGAGGTCGTCTCGGCGTGCGAGAGGCCAAAGACGAGCGCGAACAAGCCCGAGGTCGCACTGAGGACGCCCGGCAAGTCCAAGGGGTCGTGGTCGACACCGTGATCACGTCGTAGCAGCATCGCCGCGCCAAGTATGCCGATGGCGGCGAAGAAGAGGTTGACCAACAAGGTCCAACGCCACGAGGCGTAGGAGGTTAGTACTCCACCGAGCAGCAACCCGAGCGCGCCGCCCGCGCCCGCGACGGCCCCGTAGATCCCAAAGGCCTTACCTCGTTCTTTGGGGTTCGTGAAGGTGGTGGTCAAGAGTGCGAGCACTGCGGGTGCGAGCAGTGCACCGAATGCGCCTTGAACCGTGCGCGCGGCGACCAACATCGTGAAGTTGGTGGCGGCTGCACCTACGGCCGACGCGACCGCGAAGCCACCCAGACCAATGATGAGTGCGTTCTTTCGACCGATGTAGTCAGAGATCCGCCCTCCGAGCAGCAACAGACTGCCAAAGGCGAGTGAATAGCCAGTCACGATCCACTGGCGGTCAGAATTCGAGAAGTGCAGGGCCTGTTGGGCCGTGGGGAGTGCGATGTTCACGATCGTGCCATCAAGGACGACCATCAACTGTGAGATGGCGAGCACCGCGAGTATCCACCAACGGCGGTCGTGATGATGCTGATCAGGGGTTAATTCTGTACGTACGTCGTTTTCGCTGCTCGATGCTGCAACCGTTGACACGGATCCTCCTCGTAGTTAAATGGAGGGGTAGCCTCCACTTGGTATCCACTATAGCGCTATCCGGAGAAGTTGCTCCACTTTTCTCCAAAGTGACCTAGAATGAGACAAGGAGGATGATGACTGCTGAGACGAACAATGAAGTACGACCGCTTCGCGCCGACGCGCAACGCAATCGCGAGAAGATCCTCGCGGCGGCTGCTGTCTTGTTCGCAGAACGCGGACTCGAGGTGTCACTCGATGATGTCGCCCATCAGGCGGGCGTTGGCGTCGGGACCCTCTATCGCAGATTTTCGGACAAGGAATCCCTGGTCGAGGCACTTTTCGAGAATGCGGTCCAAGAGATCGTGAATCTCGCCGATCGAGCCAATACCGCGCAGAACTCGTGGGAGGGACTCGTTTGGTTCCTCGAGCAGGTGCTGCAGCGACAGTGTACGAACCGTGGACTTCGAGACGTGGTGGTGGGTACTTCCTACGGTCAGGTGCGCATTGCCGAGGCGAAGCGACGGATCGTCCCATCGATCTCGGTGCTGATCAGACGTGCTCAGGATGACGGTTATCTACGCCGTGACGTCGTCGAAGCAGATTTTCCGATCCTAGAATCCATGATCTCTTCGATTGGCACCATGACCAGTGTCTCGTCGCCAGATCTGTGGCGACGGTACCTGACGATCATCCTTGACGGCCTCGCCACCGAGCGTTCGCGGCCAAGTCCGCTCGGGGCGGGACCCCCGAGTGACGTCGCACACGACGAGATACTCCGCTCAAAACGTCTCGCGGTCCGACCGACGAGTCCCGCCTGAGCTAACTGAGCATCCACCGGGCACCAAGGGGTACTAATGGGTACTAACGCGTTGTCGCCGGCACGGCGGAGATTTTTTCGAGTACGTGGCTAATGTGGGCCCAACGCAGGTTCTCAAGGCCTGCTCGAAGTTTGAGTGCGGTCGGGGAGGGGTTATGGACAAGGTTCCAGTCGATCCACTTCTTGATCCTGATGTGCACGACACGAACGTGAGCGGCGTGAGAGCACGAGACAAAGACGCGCACGTGCTCACCGCCCAGATGACCTGGCCGAACGATTTTTCCTCGATCGTTGAGCTTCTGCCCGACCCCTTTGTGCTGCTCGGCCCCATTCGACAGCACGGGCGCGTCACCGACTTTGAATTTCGTGACGCCAATAGGGCCGCTCGCGAGCTGCTCGCACGATCACGCGGCGAGATTATCGGGGCGCGGTTGCTCTCGCTGTTTCCTCAGTTGCACGACACGCCGCTTTTCTCGAAGCTAAGCGCGAGTCTCGAGACCGGCGCCACCACCGCCCTCAATGACGTGGCGATCGACATCGGTACCGCGCTACGTGACGCCCTCAACCCCACGCGGTATTACAACGTGCACGCGGTGAGGGTCGATGGTGGCATCATGGCGACCTGGTACGACGTCACCGACCAACACGAATTGACGTCACGATTTCAAGTGCTCGCAGAGAACGCGTCAGACATCGTGGTCCAACTCGACACGCACGGTGTCGTGCAATGGATCTCACCTTCGGTGCGCGAAGGACTCGGCTGGACGCCCGATGAACTCGCGGGTGCGCCATTGGCCCAGTACCTCGACGACGCGTCGCGTTCAGAGTGGAGAAAACGTCTCGAGGAGACGCACGATCGCCAGAGCGTGACCCAGAGCGTCGCGGTGCGCTCGACGACTGGCAACTATCATCGCTATTCACTCACCACCCGCATGGTGGGCGACGTGGGAGGGGCGTCCGAGACGTTCATTGGCACGATGCGCTGTGTCGACACCGAGCTTGAGGCCCGAGACGCCCTGCAAGAGACCCAAAGTCGATACCAACTACTCGTTGAGCACTCGTCTGATGTCGTTGTGCTCGGAAACGCGGAACGCACGCTCGAATGGATCTCAGAATCAGTCTCGAACCTGCTCGGGTGGCACCCTTCTCAGATGCTCGGCCACAATTACCTTGAGTACGTTCATCCTGATGACCTTGCCACAGTGCAGGGTTCGTATCTGCGCATGGTCGGCGGTGATCACCAAGAGTACGAGGTGCGTCTGAAGACGTCTGATGGAGCCTATCGGTGGGTTGCGGTCACGGTGCACGAGGTGCCAGTACCCGGCGGGGAGGTCGCGAGGATCGCGTCGTGGCGCGACGCGGAGAGCGAGGTCGCAGCGCGCGTCGCCCTCGAGGCCTCAAAAGCGCAGTATCGAATGCTCGCCGAGAGTTCCTCTGACGTTGTCTACCAGGTCGACCTTGAAGGAATTCTTCGTTGGGTCTCGCCATCTGTGACGAGGGTCCTCGGCTGGCAACCCGACGAGCTCCTGGGTCGTAATTACGCGGTGTTGATCGCCGACGAGGACCTTGAGCTCACGAGGATCAGTCGAGACACGTTGCACGCGGGCGGCTCCGTCGAGCCCTACGAGTTGCGCTACAAGACCAGTTCGGGCGCGCTTCGATGGATGTCGATCCACCCGCATCCCGCCCACAACGACGCGGGAGAGATGGTGTCACTGGTGGTGAGTCTGCGCGACCATCAGAATGTCGTCACGTTGCGCCGCGCCGCGGAGACACTCTCGGCGGGTACGCGACTGCTCGTGCGTGTTGAGAATGAGGAGGACCTGCTCAGCGAGATGTGCCAGATCGCGGTGGACCAGGGTGGCTACGCCTTCGCGTGGTACGGCCGGCGAGTGAACGACGATTCGCACTCGATAACCAAGTTCGCGGTGAGTCGAGCGCACGCTGAGTATCTTGACGTGATCGACGTGTCCTGGGCGGATAGCCCCAACGGTCAAGGTCCAGTCGGTCGAGCCATTCGAACCGGCGTCACCCAGGTGACGGGGGACTTCAACGTCGATCTCTCATTCCTACCGTGGATACACGAAGCGCGTGCCCACGGTTTTCGCTCCTCGATCGGTCTGCCCGTCCGCGTCGATGGTGAGGTCGATGGCGTGTTCTCGGTGTACGCGAGCGAGCCGTACGCGTTCGGCGAGGGCTCGATCGAGCTCTTCGAAGACCTCGCCGCCGAGATCGGCTACGGCATCAAACGACTGCGCGACCACGAACGCCTGGTGCACACGCTCGAAGAGCAGACCTTGCTCACGAGCGTCATCAATGAAGCCGGCGAGTCGGTCGTCGTCACCGACGCTGCGTCGCGCATCATCTACGTGAATCCGGCGGCGCTTCGAACGAGCGGGTTCGAACTCGATGAGGTACTTGGTCAAGCGCCTACGATCTTTCGCCTCGGGATCGAACAGGACGACATCGAACAAGCGGTAAAGGAGCACCTGGCGGCGGGTGAAACGTGGCGTGGAGTCTTGAACAGTCGCAGAAAGAATGGTGAGCGCTACGAAGAAGAGGCCACCATCTCTCCCATTCACGGACTCAATGACACCGTGACCGCCCACGTGTCGGTGAAGCGTGACCTCACTACCGAGCGGCGCCTGGAGGCGGACCTCACCCGTGAGGTGCGTGCGCACTGGGGCATTGTCGAGTTGATGAAGCGATTCCACGTCGGTGACTCCATTAACGAGACCGTCGAGCGCTTCTGTCGCGCGCTCACGAATCTCGAACTGGTCGACGCTGCGGCGGTGATGATCGTCCAGGGCAAGGGACAGCTCGTTCGCGTCGGGATTCACGCGTCGCCGTACTTGGGTGACGCCGAAGCGGGGTACGACCTCTTTCAGGTGCCCGCGTGGATGCTCGAACGCACGGCGATCGGTCCGTGGTGGCAGTTGGCGAGCGAATGGCGAAGTGAGCTGGCGACACTCTTTGAAACAGTGCTCGGCCCCCAGATCGTGGCGAACGCCGTCATTCCCGTGCATCAAGACGGCGAGATGGTCGCCGTCTTGATGGTGGGGACCAAGGACATCACCGCGGGCTTGTGGATGGAGTCTCGCTTCACATCCCTCGAGGAGATGGGCACCTACGCCGGTACCTTGTTCGGCGCGCAGGCAAAGCAGCACGCCCAGCGTGTCGGCGCACGCGCGTATCTTCGAAGGGTCATTGACGAGCAGAGGTTCACACCCGTCTTCCAGCCATTTGTCAATCTCGCTTCGCGAGAGGTCGTTGGCTACGAGGCACTCACCCGCTTCGATGACGGCGTGCGACCCGATCTGCGTTTCGCGGCCGCCTACGACGTCGGACTCGGATCCCAACTCGAGGCGGCCTGTGCGAAAGCGGCGATGGACGCGGCGCGAGCGCTGCGCGAGGAGTTCTGGCTGAGCGTCAACTTCTCTCCCGCCACGCTCCTTGACGGTTACGCAGCCCAAGCCCTGGAGGGCGGCCATCGCCCCCTGGTCATCGAGATCACCGAACACGCACCGATCAAGAACTACGCCGACGTGCGTCGAGCGGTGCGCGCCATAGCGGGCTGCAGCCTCGCGGTCGATGACGCGGGTGCGGGCTACACCAGTCTCAGCCATATCCTCGAATTGCAGCCTGACTTCGTGAAGCTCGATATCTCGTTGGTGCGTGACATCGGCTCCGATCCAATGCGTCAGGCAATGACCGCGGGCGTCTGTCACTTCGCGGCCCAGACCGGCACGGTGGTGGTTGCCGAGGGAATCGAGACCGAGATCGAATCAGAGACGCTCTTGAAGATCGGTGCGCCGCTTTTCACTTCTGATCTGCTCGGTCAGGGCTTCCTCTTCGGGCGGCCCGGCGCGCTACCCGTCGACGCAGGCAATCTCTAGGGGGAAGTCGCGCGGAGGCCTGTGACTGCGTGTCGGTCCACGAGACCACCGTTTGATCCAGCGACACCGATGCGAAGTTGGGCCGGCAGTGAGAGTGCACTCTTATGGAGTACCGCAACGCCGTTCACCCAGACCGTTATCGAGGTGGCAGTGGTTATGACAGAGACGGGTGCCGTGATGGCGCTGATGGGTTCGTTGAGAGCGGCGGTGGCCAGCCAGTGCAGCGAGCCGTTGGCGCCACCATCACTTATGCCGACGAAGTTGGCGCGGGGTGCACCATGTTCTTTGTCCTCTGAGAAGACCACGGCGTAGGTAGGTGCGACGACCGGTGCGAAGCCCAACCCCCAGCCGTTGGTGCCCAGCGTGGAGTCGGGCACGCGCGCGGACGCGAAGAGGACCGCGATCCCGTCCGCCCCGGTGCCGGGCGAGACCACCGGGGTGAAGCTCACCGCCGCGTTGGGACTTGAACTGAGCGTTCGTGACCAGGCCGAACTCGCCTGGAAAGTCGCGAGCGACGTCAAATCCAGTGTGTCACCTTCAAATCGTGCGGGACCGTTTCGTCGCCACTGATGCACTGGTTCCACCAGTGAGGCGCTTCCCGTCCCTTGCGCCGAAACGGCCACGGATGTGGGTGGTGCACCTGGGGTGTCGAAGAGTAGTTTCGCGCGAACGTGGCCCACCGTGGCGGGCTGAAAGCCGACGCGAAGTGCGAGCGAGTGACCGGGCGCGATCTCGAGAGGGAAGTTGGCGCCCGTGACAAAGAAGGCGGGGTTGGTCGCCGTCGCGCGCACGATTCCCAACGGCGCCGAGCCTCGGTTGGAGAGCGACATGGTTGTATAGCTCACGGTGCCGACCGCGCTCGGTGCCACGTTCAACGTCGAGGGTGTCTCGAGCGAAGTCTGAGCGGGCGCACCGGCGATGGTCGCTCGAAAGTCACTCACCGCATTGCGGTTGAACAGCGTGCCGGTGGAACCAGCGAAACCAACGAAGACTGACGGCGCAAGGTTCACCGCGACGCTCAGCTCGAGGACCCCGTTCACGTAGACGCTCAGTTGCGAGTTGGCAATGCTCACACTCACACCCAGGGGATTGTTCTGCACGCCGCCAAGCTCGGCGGGCAGATTGACTCCGCCGATCCAGTTGTACTGATTGGTCGCGGCATTCCAGCCGTTGGTGACCCCTATCCATCCGTAGCCCGCGCCCGTTGGGTCGACCGTCGGGGGTGACCCGGGCTCGGGGTAGGTCCCAAGGACCACACCCACGCCCTGGACGTTGTTGAACGCGAGGCCGGACCCACTCGCTCCCAGTGAGGCGGGACCCGACGTGGCGGCGTTGGCGAGTACGAGCGCCTCGGCGTCGGCTCCGTTACCGAGCGATTCGCTCATCACGTAGGAGAGACTCATGGTGGCACTCGGTACCGCGACCGGCCAATAGGCGCTGCCGGCTTGGAATGCGCTGAGCGGGGTGAGGGTGAGTTGATGTCCCGTGATGCTCGCTGAGCCGTTCAGTGTCCATCCCGCGCCCGACGAAAGCACGGGCAAGGCAAAGCCCGCACCCGTTGAGGTGCCCGAGAAGTCGATGGTCAGTTCGGGCGCGCCGGGCTCGTTGGTCGTCAGCTGCCAGACGTCGCGCTGGAGACCCGTTGCGTCGGGCTGGAAGGTGACGTTGATCGTGAGTGACATCCCCGCCTGGATCTGGTCACCCGCGACGAGCGACTGGCTGAAGATGAACGCGGGCGACGAGGGGGTGTTGACCTTCGTGAAGATCGCCGTTGAACCGCCCGTGTTGGTGATGGTGAACGAGCCCGATCCCGAACTGCCAACGGGTACCGTTCCTAGGTTGAGGCCCGCGCCGCCGCTCGAGGTGGTGAGTGAGAGTTGTGAGGGTGCTGCACCGTGGGCCGAGAGGTTCACAGTCCACGATTGCGTGGTCGGTTGGCTGGATGTTGTAAGGGTGAAGGACGACGTGACACTGGTCGACGAACCGGGAGTGTACGTCACGGGAACCGTGATTGATGCACCGGGTGCGAGGATGCTTCCTGGTGTCGGGACGGTGCCGAGTGCGAACCCGTTCGACGGTAACGTGCTCGGCCCCCAGGTCAGCGGCTGGGCACCGTAATTGGTGAATCGCACGGTCTGGGTGGCGGTGGTGCCCATCGTGACACCTCCGAAATCGAGGCCCGTCGTTGATCCATACAACAGCGCGTCGGGCGACTGGGCGAGACCCGTAAGGGGTAAGTCGAGTTCTGAGGCGTCGAACATGATGCGCACGGTGCTCTGAACCGCACCGGGGCTCGCGTCTGGGTGAAAGACGACCGAGATGGTGGCGTGGGCTCCTTTTTCGAGGTGCAGCCCGTGCGCACCGAGCGCGGGGCGAACGCCGATGATCGAAAACTGTGCGGGGGTGGTAGCGAGCGGGTCGCGAGCGATCTGGACCGACGAGATGGTGAGTGCACTGCTCGCGGTGACGGTGAGGTCGTGGACCGCGCTCTGGTGACCAATGACCGTGGTCGAAAACGTGAGTCCATTACCGCGGAGTCGCGCACCGTCTCTCAGTCCAAAGCCAAGGACGTGACCATCCTGGGACACCGCGTAGATCTTGTTCGCCCAGACCCCGGGTGACGTGAACTTGTTGGCGAGCCCTATGGGCCATTGGTTGATGAGGGTGAGCCAGCGACCGTGCGGTGTCGCGTCGTACGCCTGGAGCGTGGCGTCGTCTCCGAGGCCGTCCGAACTGCGTACCACCCACACGACACCGGTATTGGCGATCATCTGATTCGAAGTGACGACCGGGCTCGAAGCGCCATATCCAAAGGCCGTTGAACCGCCTGACGCGCTCCCGGCGGTGGCGACCTGGGTGAGCGTGGGGGTCGCACCCGTGGCATTCACCTGGTAGACGTCGAAGTTCCCCTGGTGGGCATTACCGAGCGAGCCGGTCCCGCCGGTGGCCGTTGGCATGTAGAGATACCCACCGGTCCCAGTCGGGTACGCCGCGGGTGTCGCCCAGACGCCGCCGTAGGGGCCAACAGTGGCGAGGCTGTTGTCCCCGCCGCCGGGACCGTTGCCAACGCCACCGAGCGAGTCGGCGTTCAAGAGGTAGACGTAGCCCCCTTTGCTCTCTTGGACAATGACGTGCGGGACGCTCGCGGTGCCGAATGACGGCGGCAAGAGGACCGGTGCACCCGTGCCGAAGTCGAAGTCGTGTTTATCGAGGTAAGCCGCGTCGTAGGGCGTGAAGAAGTCAACGGGCACGAGCGCTCCCGTACTCGAGACCGAGAGATTGATCACCGATTCGCCAAGGCTCGCGGGGGGCTGGGTACCCGCGAGTGGCCCCACGGGGGATTGGTAACCGTTGCCACTCGTGAGCAAGATGTCGTTACCGTATTGGACGAGCCCGCCGCCTGACTGCCAGATACCACCTCCGACGTGGTTCGTGGTGACGTCAGTCCAGATCGTCGAGATCGTCCCGGTCGTATTCACCCCGACGACGAATCCATAAAAAGGAGACTGGTCACAGTGTGAGGAGAAGGCCGCGTAGACGCGACCGTTCAAGAGCAACAATCCCGGTCGCTGCAGTTCAAGGTTTGCGTCGAAGGTGAGACTCGGGTCATTCTGCGCCGATCCACCGATTCGAACGGGGAAATTTGGTTCCTCCTGGCCCGTGAGTGGATTGAGGGCCTGCATCCAGTAACTCGGAGTCCCCGTGACGCCTTGTTGCATGTCGAGTAAGTACACGATGCCGCTCGTGGGATCGACGGTCGGCGTCGAGAGCACGCCGACGTAGGGCCCCACGTCGCCGCAGGTCTCACCCTTCAAGGTCCAGGCGTTCACCTGGTAGAAGGGTTGAGCAATGTGACGCGACCATTCAATGGCGCCGCTCGAAGGATTGAGGCCGTAGACCCAGTCCTGCATGGTGGCAACGATGAGGACACCCGACGCGACGAGGGGTTGCGCGAAGATCTGACCCACGAGCGCGGTGTTGAAGATCTGCCCGAAGGAACTGCTCGCGACGACGGTGGGACTGAGGCCGGGTTGATCGGGGTACCATCCCGCGCGGGTGTTCGATCCGCGGTTGGTTGGTTGGCTCGCGATCGAGGTCACGACGTTGGACACTTTGGGTGGCGCCGCACTGGATGAAGGCGCCCGCGGCGTTATGAGTGACAGCCCCATCAAACACGCCACGAGCACCGCCACGGCTTTCACGCCCACGCCCCTGGAATCTGCGCGTGCAGGTGCGTGGTGGCGCATCGATGTCATCCCTTGTCGACCCGTGAACAGTTAGAACACGCTAGCCGTGATTGGGTCCTCAGACCGGTGGCGGCGAACAAGGCGATCTCGACGTGTCGGCTTTCACCGCGCTCGACGGGGCTGAGTGGCCTGGTCGCGTCGGGCGAACGGAGACCCCTTCGACCGGCGCTCAGTCGGCCGAGCCGCGGTCGCTTCGCCCACTCGAGCTCACGCACTCGAGAAGCGAATTACCATAACGCGATTAAACCACGCGATTGTGCAACAGGTGGCAAAATACTGTTCCATTACACTCGTCAGCATTGGCGGCGAGGTGTGAGTCGAACGCTCGAGTCGGAGAGGAAACGTCGTGGCAAACGCAGCAGGTCGCCGATACCGATACGGCTCAAGTTTTATCGATCAGGCGTCGGGGGTCCGATTCGAGGGACACCACCCCTTCGAGCGACCCGATTTGTGGCAGATCTATCTCGAAGAGGGCGAAGGAAAGTACCGCAGTCGTGGCTTTGAGGGCACGATGCGACGCCAAGAGCTCGAAGACGGCCACGGTGTATCCCTCTTTCTTTTGGGTTTTTCCCCCGAAGGAAAAGTTGTGGCGGGCGTTCGCTTCCATGGTCCGCTCGAAGGCAGTTACGAGGCGGCGCTCATAGAAGAAATGGCTTCGTCACCCGAGATCGACGATATCGCTGCGCTCATTGATCAAGAAGTCCGCCTCGGCGCCATCGAGGTAAAGGGCGCGTGGTCCAAGGGTGCTGCAGGACACCGATTGGTCCAGACCCTCTCACGCTCGGTGACCCACGCCATGAACTGGCTAGGAGCCGAGTTTGCTATCGCAGGAATCTCGGAGAAATTGCTGCCACTAGGAATGCCAACGGGCGCACGTCAAGTGGGGACTTCATCGGTACCGTACCCCGACGAGCGATTCCACACGATTGCAGTCGAGTGGCGTCGTGCGCGCAGTCACGATCTGAGCACGCCTCGTCACCAGCAAGCGCTACGTCTCGAGGCTGAACAGCTCTCGCGTGGACCGGCCCGAGAGAGTATTGGTTCGGTGGAAGAGGACTCCACGCGCACGAGGTCATGGCGGCCGCTGGTTCTTGACGTTGGCACGCGATCACAACGAGAGATGCTCCGAGCACTTCGAGAAGACAAGGCGCTTCAGATCATCGATCGTCTCGACGAACAACGAGAACAACTCGGTCAGTTGTTGCCCACCCCGTCCCAGGCCCTGATGCAGGACGGGCAGCGCTGGGTCTATTTTCCGTGGCGTCGAGCCATTGTGCGACTGCTCGCACCGAAGTCTTTTGCGACGTTACGTCTCGATCGAAACCGTAACAAGATGACGCGCGCCGAACAGGCTCGTCAGCGAACGCTTCGAATCGGTGTGGTCGGCATGAGCGCGGGCCACTCAATCGCCCACGTGCTCGCAATGGAGGGCTTAGCGGGAGAGATCCGCATAGCGGACTTCGACACCGTGGAGCTGTCGAACTTGAACCGGATCCCGGCGAGCGTGCTGGACCTCGGACTCAACAAGGCGGTCGTCGCTGCTCGTCGTATTGCGGAGATCGACCCGTATCTGAAGGTGGTGATGATGCCCGAGGGCATCACGCCGGAGAACCTCGGAACGTTTCTCGACGGCCTCGATCTGGTGATCGAAGAATGCGATTCGCTCGACGTGAAGTTGCTCGTCCGCGAAGCGGCGCGTGAACGCTATATACCAGTGCTCATGGAGACGAGTGACCGTGGCGTTCTCGACGTGGAACGCTTCGACCTCGAACCCGACCGCCCGATATTCCACGGCCTCTTGGGCGATATCAAGTATTCGATGCTCGAGGGTCTGACGACCGCCGAGAAGAGCCCTTTCGCGCTTCGCATCCTTGGCGCAAGCGATGTCTCTTCTCGGGCCGCGGCATCGATGATTGAACTGGGTCAGACCATTACCGCGTGGCCGCAACTCGCGAGTGAGGTCACTCTCGGCGCGGCGACCACCGCCGCCGCCGTTCGACGCTTGGGTTTGGGCGAAGAGCTCCCGTCTGGTCGAGTGCGATTCGATGTCGAGGAGATCCTTGACAGCATCGGCCCAGTTCCCTTGGACACCGAAGCGGAGATCGATCTGGCCTTGGCGCCACCTGATGACCCGCTACCCGAGAGTGACGATCCGATTGAATTGATGGTCGACGCAGCGCGTCGGGCCCCGTCGGGCGGCAACATCCAGCCGTGGCGCTTCGAGGCGAGTGAGAACGAGGTGCGCTTCTATATGTTGCCCGAGCGCACGTCCATGATGGACGTGCAACATCGCGGCAGTCACGTGGCGATTGGAGCGGCGCTGTTCAACGCGCGCACCGTTGCTGCGTCGTTGCACCAACTCGGCCCCGTGCAACTGTTTCCCGCGGGTCCAAAGTCGCATCATCTGGCGACCATGCGCCTCGGCACGGAGCGCGATCCAGAGATTGCCCCGCTTCGCTCGTACGTCCACACGCGCTCGACGAACCGTCACATCGGTAGGCCCGCGCCCATCGACGAGGACGTTCTCGCTCAGCTGGCGCGCGGCGTCGAGCGAGAGGGCGCGCGCTTGAGAGTCATGGTTGAGCGCAGTGAGATTGAACGGTGCGCGGCGTTGCTCGGCGAGTCTGATCGACTGCGATTCCTCTTACCCCAGGTGCATCATGAGATGAATTCAGAGCTGCGATGGCCCGGACGCGACGCGCTCGAAGAGGGCCTGGACGTAAGGACTTTGGAGATGGATCCCTTCGGTTATGCGGCGATGGACCTCCTGGGTCGCCCCGACGTGATGGCGCACCTGGCCGAGTGGCGCGGTGGAAAGGCTCTCGGGCTTCGCACGCAAGCCGCCGTCGGTGCGAGCTCAGCGATCGTCACGGTGACGGTTCCTCGCGCGGAACCCAAGTGGTACGTGCGCGGCGGCGCGGCACTGGAGCGGGTGTGGCTCACGAGTGAGATGCACGGTCTCGCCATGCAGCCCGCGTCGCCGGTGTTCCTCTACGCGGTGAGCGAAGAGGACATGCTCACGCTTGCGGGCGCGCGTTACCTCGAAGAGATGGTTCGTCTGTCGCAGCGTTTCAACGAATTGTGGAATCTCGATGATGGCGAAAGCATGATCATGGTCCTGCGCCTGCATCACGCGCCTCCTCCCAGCGTGCGCAGCATCAGGTTGCCGCTCTCGCGGGTGCTCAGCCGAGAATCGTGAGTGGATTTTTTTGCACATTTTGTTCAGTTACCGCTGCGGGTGCTTGCCTTCTAGGCCTCGGCGGGGCCGTGTCGCAGATGTGTGACAAAAGTTCTTTGCATAAAAAACCAAGTCGCTGCTAACCTCAGCGCAAAGACCATTGCGGGAGAAAGCGAGACACCGTGGACAATCCGGCGCGCTTCTCATTGCTCAAAGCTGGTGAAGAGACACGTCTGACGCTTGAAACACTCCTTCAGGTCATACCTGGCACGGAGATCGTCGCAACGGTCTCAGTTTCTGAAGGTGATGTCCCCGCGTTACAGGTCGAGCCGCTCGTGCGCGAGGGTTCTGAGAATGCGCTGGTCAGCGTGCGTGACGAGGTGCGTACGCGTCTGGCGAGTGGCGGATCGTCGACGTCGTTCTCGCATTTCATCGCCGGTGTTGAGTGGGGGATACTGCTCGAGAACATCGCGGTGAACGACGACGTCATTGGTGCGCTGGTCATTGCCCGTCACGGTCGCACTTGGTCACAGCACGAACGTTCCCTCGCCAAGGGTTTCGCTGGACTTCTCAGTCACGTGGCGTCACTCGCGTCACGAGAGAGTGTCTTGCTGCACCAGCGCAGCCTGGACGAACTGGTGACCAGGGTCGCGGAGCGATTGATGTCGACGTCGGCCGACACCCGTTCTGAAGTGCTGACGTGGGTCACCCAGCAACTTGCGGAGTTCCTCGGCGCCGACGTTGCCTTTCTTCGCCGAAACGACCTGGCACGCGGTCTGAGCATTCTCGAGGCGGAGTGGCCGGCGCGCGAGAACATCCCTGATCCAGATCCACTTGGGGAGGTCCGGTTTGATTCCGACCCCATCTTCATGGCCACGCGTGACCTTCGCCAGCCCTATCTGACTGGCTTGCCCGACACAACAGAGGAATACCTCGATCGGATCAATGAAGCGACGAGCAGTCACGTCAACGAGCTTCTCGTCCCCGTCGGTGGCGCAGCGGTGCCCCTTCTCCTGGCGGATTCGACGTGGGGCGTACTCGGCTTCATCCACTTCGAATTGCACGCTTGGGTGCCCGCGGAGATCAACGCCCTGCAGGCGGTCGCGTCGATGCTCGTAAACCTTCAAGCTC
>JAJXXA010000042.1 GCA_021781335.1 Actinomycetes bacterium | reverse complement strand
TTGTGATCGTGCGCACACCAAAGACGTTCTCGTAGAACGACACCGCTCGCGCAAAGTCGTTGGTGTGCAACTCGAACCAGCTCGGCGTCGCGTGTGCCTCGAGCACGCCAAAGCCGTGAAAGACGCCGGGTTGCCACGCACCGAGTTGCGCTCCGGTCGCGTCATTGAAGACCACCTGCACGCCAAGGTCCGCGACGGGCATTGGCGGTCCGAAGAAAACTCCACCCATCCCCTCTGCGCGCCGGACGAGCGTACTCACGTCATCGGTGCTGAGATAGATCTTCCATGCATCATTCGCGCGCATGTCACCCATGTCGCCCATCGCACCGGCAACGGGAACACCGTCGTGGGTGAACATGAAGTACCCACCGAACTCAGGACTCGGTTCAAGCGCTTCCCATCCAAAGAGCGCACTGTAGAAGCTGCGGCTCCCTTCGACGTCTGACGTCCATAGATCCGTCCAGCACGGTGCGCCGACAGGCGCCACCTCTCGTGTCCTCATAACCTCTCCCCCTCGCGTAGATCAACCCACTCGCCACGAGACTACGTCGTCGTCGTGCAGTTATCGAGAGAAATCTCGCGTTGAGCGTCTTCTACTGCGAAGTCACCTTGGGGTCGCCGGTGTGGTGCACTTCGAGCTACTTCACGTGAAATCCTCGAGGGCACCTTGGTGAGAGTGAGGTCACCTTCTTCACCTGCTTGCCACGTTCACAAGTGATCGTGCGCGGCTTCTTGGTCGTGAAGTGCTTATACCTCGGGTTCTTCGAAATCTTGAACTTTGGTGAAGAGAAGCTGAATCCAGTCGCGCTAATGAAGATGTTGCCGCCCTTGACCGAAACCGAACTCTCGGCGATCTGTGACGACGCTCCGCCCGACGACGTCTCTGAAACAACGAGCGCGCTCGCAGCTTGATTAATGTTCGTGAGACCCCAGAGCAACGTCGCGTCAGCGCCCGGAATCATCGCCTGGTAGAAACCTTGATTGATTGTCGTTCCATCGGGCAGAAAGTGCGGTGCGCCCACTGTCCAAGTGAGGGTCTGGGTCGTCACATCCCACACCGGTGTTGAGAGTACGCATGCGCCATTGCTCTCGACGTACATGCGCCCTGAGACACCGTCAACGCCAAAACCCGCGTTGGGGTCGTTCGTTGGCGCGACGATTGCCTGAAGCTGCGTCACTTGGGCAGCGGCAACGCCCGACTCTCCGACGCACTGGCTCGTGTTGCTCGCTACTGCCACGGGAACGGGGCTCGCACTGAAAGTGAGCACACTTCCATTCGCGTCGGTGCTGACGATGTCTGAGAAATTGTTACCGATCGCCATGGTGACACCCGGCTGCGCATTGCCAGTCTCAACCGAGACCGTAACGATGTCGTCAGGACTCAGTGACGCGGGGTAGTTACTACCCGACTGATTGGCGAGGAACACATCATTGCTGGCCGGGTCCTGGAGTGTAGGCAGCACGTTGAACACCATGAAGTTTGAAAAGACGTTGGCGGCGTTGGCTTCGACGTAGAGCCCCGAGAAGCCGAGCGCGGCGTGTCCGTTGGCGCTCCATGTCGCGTCGGTCCACATCCCCGCGAGCGGCGTCGAACTCTGGCTCGTCGTGGATGATGTTGCGACCGTGGTGGTGGTCGTCGGGGTGGTCGTGGACCCGGGCAGCGTGGTCGTTGTGGTGCTCGTCGAGCTTGATGCGCTCGAACTCGGAGCGGCGTTCCCCGAAGGGACCCACGTCAGCTGCTCGACCGCTTGACCCGGTGATTGAATCGAGACCGATTCAATACAGAATTCGACTATCGTGCTCGAGCACACCGGCCACGGGGTCTTTGGAACAAGCAGGGTGCTCGATTGGGAGATTGCGGGCATAAGGAGCAGTCCGACAAGGCTCGCCACCACAATGGATCCGACGCGCTTCATTGCTTCTCCGTTCGTTGGGTACGTTCAAGAATCACTGGTGCCGTCCTTTGTGCGATCGAATCACTTGTTAACTCGAAAACCAATCGGACAAATCGGTCTCACGCCTCGAACTATCACTCTTGATGAGCCCCTGACGCACGTGAGCGATCTCCTCTTCACGGCCTTCTTGGCCACCGCTTGCGTAAGGTGCATCGAAATAACGGGGTCCGAGAAGTTGAAGTTGTACGCACCCAGATGGAGCCACCCTCCAGAGTCCGATACGGTCGTGGTCGCGATGTTCTCAACACCAGAATTCTCTGATACCGAGATTGTCGCAGAGATCGGCGCATTCGTGAACCCGTAGAGGCAGCGAGCGACGCTGTCGGCCATGATCATGTCGTAGGTGCCCGACGCCACCGATCCGTCGGGAAGATAGTGCATTCCCGCCACGTGATAGGTGAAAAATCCGTTTGCGAACGCCGGGACGCTGCCGTCATAGGCCATGGCGTTAGTCGTCACGAGCCCGAGGATCTTCGAGCCGTCACCAATGCAGGGATTGCCACCAGCCATGTAAGTATTTATCGTCCAGACGGTTGTCAGTCCCGAGGCCGTATTGTTCGCTCCAACTCGTAGGTCATCAATGGCCGCGAACGCTTGTGGCATATTCGGCGAGATCGTGTCAAGCAGGTTGTTGAAGAGCGCTACGGGATACCCGTTGTAAGAGAAGAACGACTGGAACGCTGGGGACAATGTTGGAAACGGACTAGTGACTTCGAGTGAGGGAACTGTCATCGCCTCGCCCGTAATGTTCAAGAGCTGCGACGTCGCATTGAACGGCTGAACAGAGATCGAAGGGCTCTGGAGGCGTCCGAAGAACCATCCGCTAATGGAATTGGTCACTCGAATGGACATGGAGGCGAAAGTGCCTGGGGCAAAATCCTCTCTGAGCCCGCACGTCCCCGCTTCGGTCCAAGCGCAACTTGAAGCCGCCCCAATAAATTCAACTCTGCTCACACCAGTCGAATCCTTCACAACCTGAGGATCGGGAACCACGTATGCGCCGCTCACCTGCGAATAGGGCTGGATCTGTGCAGAAAGACTTAACCCCGAAGCGCCAAGTCCGTTTGGTTGATAGTTGAGTGCGACGTCGGCGGCGTAGGTGGTGGTGCCCGCAGCATTGACGACTGAACTCTGCCACAGACTCACCGTTGAGCCCTCCGGCATACCCATCGATGGAATGCCTGGGAAGGAAGGTCCTTGCGTGGCGCGGACGAAAGTCGCGGGCTCCATAGTGGTCGCCGACGTCCCGATCGATACCGTCGCGATGCAGTTCGACTGGGTTGCCTGCGTACAGACGGGTAGAAGAATCGATCCTGTCGCAAGATCACCCGGTGCATGAAAATTGCACGGTCCGCTGCTCGCCACTGAGGTGCAGATGGCTTGATTGCCGTCGTTGGGCAACCCGTCACTACTCGGCGCAATTCCAATGATGTCCGAGAAGTCCTGCACCAGGGTCTGATCCGTTACCGCCACCGCCACTTGATTGGTGCCGTAGGCTGGATCGACTGGTGCCCACTGATCCGCATTCGCCGCAACCGGGAAGAGCGTCAACTGAAAGAGCACTGTGACCAAGACCACTAAAAGCGTGGTTCTTGTCTTGAGATAGACACCTCGCTTCAATGTGGAAACGCTCCTTGGCCAACAGCAACGTGCGCGAGCACCGCTGAGTGGCCCTCACTATAAGGACGATGTCAAGACCAAGTGGCCGATTCTTCGCAAAATTACCGTCACTCGCGCGTTTAGAGAGAAATCACCAGTAAATAGGCACCCGAACCAACTTTCTAAACTTCATTAAACCTTCGGGTCTTGGAGGCGCTACTGCGGCTTCTCATCACTTTCACGACACCACGCGGTGCTCTCATCACTCTGCTAATCGAAGTGATCGCTGACGCTCAGTAGGCAACGGTCATCCGTCGGCGGACAGAATTGCTCTGCTCGAGTTCATCAACCACGGCACTCGCGAAGTCGGCGTAGGTGATGCGGCTTTCGCCGTCCTCGTCGACGAGTAATTGGTCACGACCGGTGCGGTAGTGTCCGCTACGGTCTCCCGCTTCAATAATCGCCGCGGGACTCACGTAGGTCCAGTCGAGGTCATCAACCCCTCGATACAACTCCAACGATGTCGCCTGTGCGAGCGCATCCTGTTTCCACGCTTCGGGGAACTCAGGAGTGTCCACCAGCCGCACACCTGGCGCAATCTCCAAGCTACCCGCCCCACCAACGACGAGCACCCGTGGGACTTGGGCGAGACGCGCTCCACCAATAAGACCGAGGGCTGCGTCGATGAACAGGGTGGTTCCGTCATCAACGCCGTGACGTGGGCCAATGGCTGAGATGATCGCGTCACGCCCTTGGGCAATCTTCGCTACTTGCTCCGGGTCGGTGACGTCTCCCGCTTGGACCGTGCCAGTGAAGGTGTCGATGGCACCTCCACCACGAGTGACGCCCACGACCGAGTGCCCCCTCGATACGAGTTCGCGCGCGATCTCCTTGCCGATGTTGCCTGACGCACCAAAGACGACGACGTCCATGTTGGCCTCCTTGACGGTTCAACTGGTAACGCAGCAAACTGGGCTGCGACCTCACGCTAATCCCTGCGTGAACAGTACGACCCCGCGACCCGCCGCTCGTCACCCTTCGTGATCACCAGTGCAAAGCACGGCGACGGTTTTGCCATGTGCATCGTGAAATTGAGAGACTGGGGAGGTCACGCGGTGCAGCAGGGACTCGTCTGCGTCCCTCGAACACCGCGACGAAGGATACCGGTGAGCGCACCTGAGTTGTCAGTACCCGAGCACTCCTCCGGTGAGGTCGTCATAACACCCTTGGC
>JAJXXA010000054.1 GCA_021781335.1 Actinomycetes bacterium | reverse complement strand
CGCAGTGACAAGAAGTGTCCGCACTCGAGCCACGCCGTGATCTTCGAGGGTGTAAGTAGGTGCTGGGGCATGTTCCCTCACTGTATGGCGCTCTAGATGCGTAGGCCTATCATCCTCGCTCGATGTGACACGAGAACCGACTCAGTCTTGGAGACGAGCGCTCAGTTGCGAGATCCTCGCCTGAAGGCGTTCTTCTTGTCGTCGCGCGGGCAGCGGTCCCGCGCCGCCGGGCGACACCCTTCGTTGCAGCGCCGCACCCTCAGCGAAGAGATCGGAGAAACGCTCGAACTCTGGACTCGACTCGACGACCTCGCGCAACGAGACTCCCCGTTCGATCGCCTCCGCCACGAGATGGCCCACCATCTCGTGGGCCTGACGGAACGGTACGTTCTCGCTCACCAGCTGCTCGGCGATGTCGATGGCCACCAGAGTGGAGTCGTCGGCTGCACGAGCTGCCACCTCGGTCCTGAATGAGAGTGAACGATACGCTCCCGCAAGCGACGCGAGCACCAGATGCGCGGTGCGGATCGAGTCGAAGAGCGGCTCCTTGTCCTCTTGCAGATCGCGATTGTACGAGAGAGGGAGTCCCTTCAATGTCACGAGCAAACCAGTGAGATTCCCAACCAGTCGACCGCTCTTGCCCCTCGCCAATTCCGCCACGTCACTGTTCTTCTTTTGGGGCAACATTGATGAACCGGTCGTGAACGCGTCGCCCAACTGAGCGAAATTGAATTCTGCACTCGTCCAGAGCACCAACTCCTCGCCCATCCTCGAAAGGTGCACGCCGAGTAGCGCCAGGTCAAAAAGCGTCTCGACCACGAAATCACGATCACTGACGGCATCCATGGAGTTGGCGAACGTTTCGTGAAAACCCAGCTCGCGCGCACTCACCTCAGGGTCGATGGGGAGCGACGTGCCGGCAATGGCGCCCGCACCCAGCGGTGAGACGTCGACGCGCTCACGGGTGTCGAGCATCCGCTCGACGTCACGTAGCAACGACCACGCATGCGCATTGAGGTGATGGGTCAAGAGCACTGGTTGCGCCCGTTGGAGATGGGTGTAACCGGGCAAGTATGCGCCCGGCGTCTTCGCCCCGACTTCGCCCAGCGCCAGGACCAGATCGAGCACAGATCGCGCCAACTGGTCAAGCGCATCGCGAGTGAAGAGGCGAAGCGTCGTCGCCACCTGATCATTACGACTACGTGCCGTGTGGATGCGCGCCCCGATGTCACCCGCCAATTCCGTGGCACGACGCTCAATCGCCATGTGGATGTCCTCATCGGAACCGGCGCGTACGAATATCCCTCGATCGAACTCCAGCTCGATCTGGTCCAGTGTGGAGAGCAGGATCTGCGTATCGGCTTCGCTTAGTAATCCCGCAGATTGCAGACCCCGCACGTGCGCTTTAGATCCCATGATGTCGTGGTGATACAAGACGTGATCGAACGAGTAACTCTCCGACAGGTCCCACAACGTGGAGTCCATTGACTCACTGAAGCGCCCGCTCCAGAGCGTCATGGCTTGGGCGGGGTGGCGTTCTTCGCGCCTTGACGGGCGGCCCAGGTCTTCACACCGAGACCGAAGATCTTGACGTAGCCTTCGGAATCCGCGTGTCGAAACGTGTCCGCTTCGTCGTAGGTTGCGAGGCCGTAGTCGTAGAGCGCCTTGTCGCTACGACGACCCGCGATGCGCATCAGCCCGGGTGCCTCGAAACGAAGACGCACATCACCCGTGACGTGACGTTGGGTATCAGCGATGAACGCGTCGAGGGCTTCTTTGAGCGGCGAGAACCACATGCCGTCATAGACGAGCTCCGCCCATCGGGTCTCCAGGCGGGCCTTCTCGTGATGGACGTCTCGTTCGAGGACGAGGTCCTCGAGATCGCTGTGGGCTGCAATGATCGCAAGCGCCGCCGGGCATTCGTAGACCTCTCGACTCTTGATGCCCACGCGACGGTTCTCAACCATGTCAATGCGACCAAAGCCGGTGGCACCCGCGCGGTCATTGAGCACCTTGATCAGGTCCTCGAGGGCCATGTCAACTCCGTCAATTGCGACCGGGACACCTTGGAAGAAGCTCAACACCAATTCAACGGGCGCGCTGTCTCGCACGGTCGTGAGAGTGAAGGGTTCTTCTGGCGGTGCTGCCCACGGATCCTCCATAGCGCCGCATTCAATCGCTCGTCCCCAGAGATTCTCATCGATCGAATAGATCTTCTCCTTCGTTGCCTTGATGGGGATGTCCCATTTCTTCGCGTAATCAACCGAGTCCGCACGGGTCATTCCCCAATTGCGCGCAGGGGCCAGCACCTCGAGATCAGGCGCCAATGCGTGGGTGCCGACTTCGAAGCGGACTTGATCGTTCCCCTTACCCGTGCAGCCATGTGCCACCGCCGTCGCGTTGAACTTTCGAGCCTGGTCGACGAGGTGTCTTACGATGACGGGCCGCGACAACGCGGAGACCAACGGGTACTTCCCTTCGTAGCGCGCATTAGCGGCGATAGCGCTCGCGCAAAATTCGTTCGCCATCTCGGCGCGAGCATCGACGACGACGCACTCTATGGCGCCTGCCGCCAGGGCCCTCGCCTTGATGTCGTCAAAACTCTCTGAACTATCAGCGTCTTGTCCGACGTTGACGAGCACACACACCACCTCAACGCCCCACTCCTCGATCATCCACCTCACCGCCACCGAGGTGTCGAGGCCTCCGCTGTACGCGAGAACTACGCGCTTAGTCATGCTTGCTACCTTTCATTGTTGTCGTCAACTCATCGAGTCCCGCCAGGGAGCGAAATTGCTGAGCCAGCGAACTCCCACCGAGCGACTCACTCGCAATGACCAAGATCGTGTCGTCTCCAGCGACGCTACCGAGCACGTCATCGAGGGCGCTGCGGTCAAGGGCCGAGGCCACCACGTGGGCGCAGCCTGGAGGGGTGCGCACAACCACGAGGTTGGCCGAGCTTTCGACCGACACGACCCACTCGCCCATCATCCGACGAAGGTGATCGAGCGGCGCGGGGCTCGACTTGGCGGCGGTCGCGACGACGATTCGTCGAGTACCGTGCTCATCTCGAACCTTGACGGTCCCCAACTCTTGCAGGTCTCGAGTGACCGTAGCTTGCGTGGCCGAGATCCCCTCACCCTGAAGACGGGTCACCAACTGCGCAGCCGTTGAAATCACCTCGCGTTCAATGAGCTCACCTATGCGGTGCTGTCGTTGCGTCTTAGTCATCGGCCCCCTCCTTGATCCATCGCAATACTCCCAACATCGCCGAACGTCGGTGAAACACTTGTCGCCACACCAACGACTGGTCACCGTCGAGAACCTCATCAGTGATTTCATCACCGCGGTGTGCGGGTAAGCAGTGCAGGACGATCGCGCCCGGCTTCGCCGTGGCGAGAAGTTCACCGTCAAGTCGAAACGCGGCGAGGTCCGCGCGGCGCTGTTCGGTCTCCGCTTCAAACCCCATTGACACCCACGCATCGGTGTAGACAACGTCCGCATCGCGCACCGCGTCACTAGCGGAGTCGCTCACGCTCAACGTCCCCGCGTCACTTACCCGCATCGGATCCTCTTGTCCGCCCGCCACAAGTTGATACCCCTGGGGTGAGCCCACCGAAACGTCCACGCCCGCCCGCAGCAACGCCACCGCGAGTGAGCGAGTGACGTTCGTCGCGTCACCGACGTAGGCCACCTTCAGCCCCGATAGCTGCGACACGTCGCCGTGCGCAAAATGTTCGGCGATGGTCAAGACGTCGGCCACCGCTTGGGTCGGATGAGCCACATCACTCAAGAGGTTCACGAGCGACATGCGCTCGCGCGTCGCCGCTCGAATTCGAGCGAAGACGTCATGGTTTCGTACTCGCATGGCGCAGATCGAATACATTTCAGCCAAAGTCCGACCAACATCCTCGGCCGATTCTCGGCTATCGAGTCCGATCTCTTCATCACTGAAGAACGTCGCGTACCCACCGAGTTCGTGCACGGCCGACGAACTCGATGCGCGCGTGCGCAGACTCGGTCGCTCGAAGACCAGCGCCACGCCCTGTCCCTTGAGGGTCTCGTCGTTGAAGGGTGACGTCGCATGCTTGTAGATCCTCTTCAAATCGTGGGCACTCAGTTGCTCGATCGTGGTGAAATGTCTCGTCATTGGACCACCTCTGTCGTGGGGATTCGTCCTTCGAGGGCATCTCGAAGTGCGTGGGGCCGCTTGCCGTTGGCAATGATGATGCGCGTTGCGCCTGCGCGCAGTGCATCAAGCGCTGCGCTCAACTTGGGGCGCATTCCATCTCGCGCGGCTCCCGAGTCGACGAGCTGCGCAACGCGGGCACTATCCACCCTGTCCAGTGCGCTCGTGGGGTCGTCGGCGTCGGAGCGCAATTGGTCGATATCACTCAGCATGACAAGGACGTCAGCATTGAGCGCACCCGCCAACGCGCCGGCCGAGGCGTCGGCATTGCAGTTGAGCAGTTCCCCCTCGGCGTCGAGCGCGAAGGGGCTTATCACCGGCGTGAAGTCGCCCTCCCACAGGGCGCGAACTATATCGGTGCGCACAACGGGTGTCGCGCCAGCGCGCTTCCATGGTTCGCCCAACGACGTCGACGTGAAGAGCCCTCCATCGCTACCACCGATACCTGCGCTTGAAAGACCGTTGTGAACCAATCCGGCGGTGATCAACACGTTGACGTGCTGCAATGCCATGGCGACGTACATCATTGTCACCGTGTCGGTGACGCGCAGACCATCAACGAAACGACTCGCAACACCGACCGTGTCCAAGAGGTC
>JAJXXA010000125.1 GCA_021781335.1 Actinomycetes bacterium | reverse complement strand
CGCAGGAGCGGACGACCAAAGAGGCGCGCCGTCTTATAACGAAGAGTGTCCTCACCGAGCATTCGCCCGATCACGCGCTGGAGCACGTTGCCCGAAACCGAGCGAATACTGTCGTGGAACTTCGCCCAACGTCGCTTGATGTCGCGGTCACTGAGAAGAGTGGCACCTTCCGCATCGAAGCGTGGAAAACCTGACACTGTGATGATCCTTCGTTCGACGATGATTGACACTCATATGGTGAGCCTCGACAAATTTAGTTGAGTCACCTGTAGTTCGCGTATCGCAACGGACAAAACCGCTCACGCCAAGCAAATCGTGACCCATCGGTCATCGAGGGCGTCGGCAAACGCATGGTTCCACTCGTGCCAGTAGCCCACTGATGCACCGATATGGGCAACCACCGGATTGGTGACACTATGGAGTCATGAAGTCATCTCGAACAATTAGGGCCCTGGTGGTGTTCAGTTTGTTCATCGGCATCCTCAGCGTGATCTCGATCGGTGGACCTTCGCAATCCACTTCGGCCGCGACCGCGGTGACGTGCAATCTCCAGAGGTTTGCGGCGTCGAGTTCCATCTCGACACGTCCCGGTGGCACCACCGTGCGGGTGGTGATGTTGAGTCACGTCTTTCCTACGTGCCAGTGGTCAACGGCGACGCGCTACCAGTTTCTTGACGCCGGGTCTCGTCCGATTGGCAACCCGGTCACGTACCCGGGCGCGCGTGCAACTCGTTTGAATTCCACGTTCCAGGTCGTCCAGAACATCAGCACCACCGAGGGTGTCCTCTGCACCTCGAAGGCGGCGGCGTTTCTGGCTGTGATCGCACCAGGTTCTCGTCGGGTCGTTCGTCTGGCGTCGAGCGTCGGGGTGTGCGTGGGCGGCACGACGAAGTGGACCACAGTGGATTCAGTCAGCTTTCCCGTGGCCACGCGATGCGCACCGTCGTCGCTCAGACTGAGTATCGGACAGTCCCAAGGGGCGGCCGGAACGATCTATTACCCGTTGGTCTTCACCAACACCGGAGGTGTTGCCTGCACGATTTCGGGGATTCCTCGGGTCCAGCCTTCGACGGGAACCTCCCAGAGCTCACCTCACACCGCCGTGGGGCCTGCAGCGGGGCTTCGAGACTTCAGCTCTTCTGGGTACGGGCAAGCCATTCGCCTGGCGCCTCGCGCACAGGCCAGCGCCGCATTCGGCGTCGCCGAGAGCGGCAATTTTCCAACGTCACGGTGCAAGCCCGCGACGTTCACTGGGGTGAGCGTTCTGGTTGGAGGAATCGGTCAGTGGTGGACACCTCTGAAGAGTTCGACCTGCACAAAGCTGGAGAGCACCTTTGTCTCAGGCGTCGTGCCCACGAACACCGGCGCACCCCCGCAGTGACGACGAGGGCTGCGTGTTCGTAGTATGACCACATGGACCTAGGACTCAAAGACCACTCGATTCTCATCACCGGCGGAACAGACGGGTTGGGGCTCGCACTCGCGCGAAAGTTGGTGGGCGAAGGGGCCAACGTTGCAGTGTGTGGTCGTGACCGCGCACGCCTTGACGCCGCGCAGACCGAGCTCGGTGGTGATGCACTGTGCTTCGAAGCCGACGTCACTCGAGAAGGCGAACTCGATGAATTCGTGAACGCGGCGCTAACCCGTTTCGGGCGTCTTGATGGTGCGGTCAACAATGCGGGTCGCTCAGCGGGCTCTTCTATCGCTTCGTCCGATGACCAGGCGTGGCGCGATGATTATGAACTGAAGGTCATCGCCGCCTTGCATATGTCGCGGGCGGTGTTGCCGGCCTTGGAAGCGTCCAAAGGCGCGCTACTCAATGTCTTG
Organism: Actinomycetes bacterium; assembly: GCA_021781335.1. Classification (GTDB taxonomy): domain Bacteria; phylum Actinomycetota; class Acidimicrobiia; order Acidimicrobiales; family RAAP-2; genus RAAP-2. The sequence continues at coordinate 3,009 of JAJXXA010000125.1, read as the reverse complement.
GCGATCATGGCACGCTCACCCCAAGCCAACTCGACGCCGACGACGGCGTCGCGGGCGGCGGGTCTGGCGATGACCAAGGCCATGGCCAACGAGGTCGGTCCGCGAGGTGTTCGGGTGAACGCCATCCTGATCGGACTCATCGAATCAGGTCAGTGGGTGCGCGCGGCACACCAAGCGAACATGGACCTTAACGACTTCTATGAACGTATGGCGAAGAATTCGGGGATACCACTCGGACGCATTGGTCGAGCAGAGGAGTTTGCGGACCTGGCGGCGTTCCTCCTCTCGCCGCGGGCGAGTTACATCACGGGTGTCGGGGTCAGCGTCGACGGCGGTCTCTCGCCGGTCATCTAGGAACGTCAGCGCGCGGCGCCGATGAGGATGCCATCGATTGAGTCGACTATCAGGTCTAGCTCAGGCGTGGGCATGTACGTGCGACGCAGGTCAATTAGGGTCGTCAGCGCATTGACATCAACGCGGCCGTCGCCGATCAGTCCGCTCGGGTGCTCTGAGAGACAGGCGTAGTGCTCGCGGGCTTGGGTCTCGTCGAGTTCAAGGAGTTGCCGCGCCGCATTGACGACCTCTGACAGTCGCTCGCCGGCGAGGATCTCGCGCGCGGTCTCAAGGATTATGTCGCAAAAGCGTCGATGCGCGATATTCGTTGCGTCATCCTCGTTGGGTGATGCGGCAATCACGGTTCCTAAATATGGGCCCAACACGCCTACTTCGCTGACGGTGCTACAGCCGAGGCCCCTCGCGCGTATCTCATTTCCCGCGTTCAGCACCGTCGCGGCGCAGCGCGAAGCGACCAGGGCGGTCGCTCGTTGTGGTGTTGATCCAAGCGCGTCGAGCTCGTAACTAGTGGGTTCGAGTCCGCAGCGCGCGAGAAGCTCATAGGCAACGAACGCGAAGCCCGATTGGGGGACGTCGACTCCTACGACGTTGCCCCTAACTTGTTCAACCGTGCTCAAGTGCGGACCAATGGTCAGTGAAAGGCCCACGCCGCGATCGACGGCGGCCAAGATCCGTACCGGAATGGTTCGCCCCAACGGATTCTTCGACAAATACTGATACGCGAGGACGTTGTCGGGACTCGTGAAGAGAAGATCGAGCTCTCCTCGCTCGAGTGATTGGAACTGCGCCGGTGACGACGCCACGAGCGATTCGCGCACATCAAGACCCGCGCGCTCAAAGGCGTTCGATTCACGGGCCACGTGAATGAGGATCGAAGGTGTGAAGGTCCCTACGGTGAGTTGTCGTTGGGTCATCGCGCAATGTTGGCACACCCGTCGCACACGTGGTGCGTCCAAAGGGCCTTCACCGTCGAGCTACGGGTGAGATCTTTTCAAGGGAATCTCGACCGCTCTCCTTCTTTTGACCCGTCGCGGTACCGTGACTGTCACACTTGTTACAGATACCCGTATGCTGTTGATATGCACGTGGCCATTGCAGCAGTCGATTCCCGAGCGACGCGGGTGAAGAACGGGAGCGACGCGTGATGAGGGCCAATTCGAAGTCGCCGCGCGCGCGAACGCAGAACGAAATGCTCTCCCTTGAAGAGAGTGTGGGATTTCGATTGAGTCGCGTGGCGCGAGCGCGAAGGCGAGCGTGGTGCGATGAACTTGACGCCCTGGCGGTGACCCCCGCGCAAGCATCAGCCCTTCGCGCACTCGTTGAATGTCCCGAGTTGTCGTTACGCGCGCTCGCTCGCACGCTGGGTACCGACCCCATGTCGGTCAAACGATGCGTTGACGATCTCGAGAAGCGTGATCTGGTGAGGAGCGCTACAGCACCGGGTGACCGACGGCCTCGCGTCCTTACTGCCACGCAGTCCGGGCGAGATCTCGCGCGAGAGATTGATCGGCGGGTTCGCCTCCACGAGGCATCTCTTCACGACGTTTTGGGATCGGCGAACTATGAGACTCTGATGGCGATACTCAGCCGCCTCGAGCAACATCTGGAACTTGATGGGGCGCCCTTTGGCGTGACCGAGACGAGGAGCGAGCGTTTATGAGCGACGACCTGCAACAAACTGGCGAAGTGTGGGACAAGCGATATGCGGAACATCCGTGGTCGGTGGTCCCTGACGAGCGTCTCGTAGATCTGGTCGCTCCTCTCAGAGTGGGGCGTGCGCTCGACCTCGGCTGTGGCACGGGCCGCAACGCTCTCTGGCTCGCTCGTCAGGGTTGGCGGGTCACCGGTGTTGACGCGTCGCAGGTGGGTCTGCAACTCGCCGCGGATCAAGCGAGTCGAGAGGGTCTCGTGCTGAACCTCGAGCGGGCCGATTTACTCGCCTATGAGGCGCCGCCCGAGTCCTTTGATCTCGTGGTCATCTCAAACATCCACCTCGCGCCTGAGCATCGAGAGGGGTTCTTCGCGCGCGCAGCCCACGCTGTCGCGCCGCGGGGGCACCTCTATATCGCGGGTCACCACGTCGACGCCTTCGGGCTTGCGGGCCCACCGGCGCGCGAACGTCTCTATGACGAGGCCATGTTTCGCGACGGCTTCGTCGGCTTCACCACCGAAGTGCTCGAGCGTCGAGAGACAGTGTCTGACGCTGACCTGGCTGATGACGTGGTTCTCGTGTTCTGGGCCACAAGACAATCTGATGAGAGTGAGTCACGCGAATGAGTGAAATGATGAGTAACGACAAGGCCGCTCGTGAGCGGCGAGGCTTCGCTCTGGCCGTTATCGCCGCGGCGCAGCTCATGGTGATGCTCGACCTCACGATCGTCAACGTGGCCCTGCCATCGATTCAGGGCAATCTACACTTCTCGACGACCAATCTCACCTGGGTGATCGATGCCTACGTGCTCGTGTTCGGCGGGTTGTTGCTACTCGGTGGGCGAGCCGGGGACATCTTTGGTCGCAGGCGCATGTTCTTCGTGGGCATCGGGCTCTTCGCGCTCGCGTCGCTGGCCGGGGGGCTCGCGACCTCGCAACTCCTGCTCGTCATCGCTCGCGCCGTACAGGGCATCGGCGCGGCAATCGCCTCACCAACGGCATTGG
>JAJXXA010000048.1 GCA_021781335.1 Actinomycetes bacterium | reverse complement strand
GTCCTTTCGCCCCACCTACAACTTCACGGCAAATTTGATCAATCACTTCGACGAGGAGACCGCGCTCGAAGTCGTTCAGCGTTCGTACGCCCAATTCGAGACCGATCACCGTCCTACCGGCAACAAGCGACCGCTCGGTGATCAAATGACCGCGCGCCATCACGTCCTTGAGGAACTCGGCTACGCACAAGGCTGGACACTGACGCCAGAGGGGCAGCTCCTGCGATCGATCTACCACGAGTGCGATCTGCTCATCGCTGAGTCGATCCGTGCTGGGGTGTTCGAAGGGCTTGACGCCTCCCAGCTTGCGGGACTGCTGTCGTGTTACGTCTATGAATCCAAGCGTGCCACCCGAGCCCCACACGCCGCAAAGAACGTGACAACCAAGAAGAAGCGGGTCCTCAACGACCGGCTCGGACAGGAGCGTCGGGGGAGCATTGCCGAACGCACCTACGAGATTCGCATGATCGCGGCCACTATCAACGAGGTCGAGGATCGCTTTATGGTGCCCCACGCCAAAGAACCTGACGGCAAGTTCGCCACCACCATCGCCGCCTGGGCACGCGGGGCGTCACTGGGCACCGTGCTCGACGTCGCGGATGTAGAAATTGGACAAACATCCCCGGGCGATTTCGTTCGAAACGCAAAACAGGTGGCTGACCTCTGCGAACAGCTCTCACGGATGCGTCACCTCACCGACGTCGCGGACGTCGCGACAGAGGCGCGCGACGCGGTGTTGCGCAGCGTTGTCGCGGGCGCGTCGAGCGTCCACCCTCCAACCTGATTTGGCCTCTAATCTCGTTACTCCATGCACCCCTACGTCGCTGAAGAGTTCACCGAGAGTGAAATTGCCATTCTGAAGCGGTATTTCACGAATCTCGAGGGGCCAGTCTTCGCGCTCGTGAACCTGCCAGAGGTGGTCAAAGGCGCCCTCTTCGCACGATATTCTCGGTCCTCGAAGAGCCTTCGACGTCTCTTTCTCGACGAGTTCGTCTCGGACTTAGACCTCACGGGTGATGCCTCTATAGACGCCACCGTCGGACTGGGGCGCGCTGACGAGCTCTACCAGCGGATCTTTTACGAGTACGGCGATGACTCGGTCGCCCAACTCGGCGGTGTGCACCTCGCCTGCGAGCAGGCGAGCAACATTCTCACCAAAGTGCTCGAGTGGGGTCGACTCATGAGTTACCTCGAGCAGTCCACGCGCTACCTCGGCTACGACCGACGCCTCGCCAACGGTCTCTATCGCTTCTATCGCGACAACGACGTGTTGGAATCGAGGTTCGGCGCGCGCTACGTCGGCGAAATGGACCGGATGTTCGACACGTACGCCGAGATGTTGCCGGTACTCACCGAGTGGATCTCAAAGAAGTACCCAAAGACTCCCGCCGATACTGATTTCGTCTACCGTCAAGCAATCCGGGCCAAGGCCCTTGACGCGGTACGAGGACTACTCCCCGCGAGCGCACTGTCGAATCTCGGCATCTACGCCTCAGGTCAGGCCTACGAGGGACTGCTGCTACGAATGCGCGCGCACCCGCTCCCTGAGGTCCGCGAATATGCGCAAATGATGCTCGACGAGCTCATGAAGGTGATCCCCTCATTTCTAAAGCGCGTCGAGGTCGCGGAGAGGGGAGTGGCCTGGACCACCTACTTGGGCACGACACGCAGCGCCACGCGTGATCTGATCACGTCGATGTGGCCCGAGCAGACGCACGAAGAACCCGCAGAGCACGTGCGACTGGTGTCATTCGACCCAGATGGTGAATCACGGGTCCTCGAAGCCATTGTGTTCGCCAACGCCGCAGTCTCGCACGACGAAGCCGCCCAGAGAGTGGGTGCGCTCACCAGCGAAGAGCGTCGCCACTTGATGGCGACGTACGTGGGCGACCGCGGTAATCGACGCCACCGACCTGGTCGGGCGTTCGAGAGCACCGAGTACCGTTTCGAACTCGTTACCGACTACGGTGCCTTTCGCGACCTCCAGCGTCATCGACTGCTCACCATCGAGTGGCAGCCCCTCAACGTGGATCTGGGTTACGACGTTCCCGAGATCATCAAAGAAGCGGGACTGGCGCAGCGCTACGAAGAATCACTCGCGCGATCAGCTGACCTTTTCTATGACATGCGTGAAGAATTTCCTGAGCAGAGCCAGTACGCCGTCGCGTTAGCGTTTCGCATCCGCTACGTGATGCAGATGAACGCTCGCGAAGCCATGCACCTGATTGAACTTCGCTCGGGCCCCCAGGGCCATCCGAGTTATCGCCGCGTTGCGCACGAAATGGCTCGCCTCATCCGTGTTCGCGCCGGGCACGAACTGATTAGTGACGCCATGAAGTTTGTCGACTACTCCGAAACCGACCTGGAACGCCTCGAAGCTGAACGAAATGCAGAGCGAAATCGCCTAAATCATTGATGTTTTGAAATATTTAGTGATTCCCTATACTTATTGACCGCGCGACAAGGCAAAAAGGCTCTACACTGCCAGCGCTACAGAGAAGGATTTTTATGGCTAGTGATGGCGACACAGACGAAGTATTTGACGAAGAAGAGCTCGCCGACGGTTTCGACGAAGAGATTATTGGTGAAGACGACATAGACGAGGTCGACGTAGAGGTCGACGCGGATGTTGACGAGGATGAAGACATCGTTGTCGACGCGGACGTTGACGAAGACGTCCCCGTTGACGTCATTGTCGTAGAAGATGATGACGTGCTTGACGACGCTGATGTCGAGCTCGCGCTCGACGAGGTCCTCGCAGAGACGATTCGCCGTACCAGCACACCTGAAGACGACGACGAGGTTCCTGGGGACGTCGATGTGCTCGCCGATCCCATGGAGACGATCCTGCCGAAACAGGACGACGAGTTCCGATGCAATTCGTGTCGTCTGCTGAAGAAGATGAGCCAGCTCGCTGACAAGTCCAAGGGACTCTGTCGAGACTGCGTCTAAAGGGGTCTCACGACACCGGACATTAGAGGGTTGCGATGACTATTGCAGTGGCGACGGTGTTGAGCGACCAACTTCTAGAGATGTTCACCCACGCGACCACTGCCGCGTCGCATCACCGTGGCGGTCGAGAGATGTTGACTGCAATTCTGGACAATGAAGAACCAGAGTCGTTCCTGCGCCGCGCAATTGCTCGAAATCAGGTCTGGACCTCGCAGGTGGGGGATGACCTCTCAGGTTTTGTCGTGTGCCGCGACGGCGTCATAGAGACCGTCTACGTGAGTAAGGAGTTTCGTCGACGAGGGGTCGCCACCCAACTCGTGCGCGCCATCATCGACGCCTCGCCTGAGCAACTCGATGCGTACGCGCTCCCAGGGGACCGTGCGACCAAGTCCTTCTTTGAGTCGTTGGGTTGGAAGGCTCGTCTGCTTACGATGCGCGGCGCGTAGGCGCACGCCGGGGGGCGCGCGTCGGTGGCGGTGGTGGCGGTACCTTCATGCCGAGCAGCTTGGCAAATTCGGGGATGGCGCCAGCATTCTTTACGGCGAGCGCCTTGCAAGCGTCATCGTTAGGGATGCCAACTGGCTTGACGTTGCGCCGAATGGACGTGTCAACAGTCAGATTTACGATCTCTTGCCACTTCGCAGCATCCAAGTCGGCCGTCAGAGCTTCAGAGGTGATGGTGACGACCTTGGCGGCCATCTCGGCACTGACGCGCGTTGACATGTCTGGGGGGCGGGCCACCAGACGAAGGGCTTCGGCAACATTCTTAGACGTGACGGCCGATTCGAGCTTCTCGTTCCACTGGGTACGCAAGACTTCAAGTCGCGCCGTCAGGCTCGCTTGGAGTTCCTTTAGTTGAGTGCGACCTTCGTCGTCGAGTGACACGGTCTTGGCGGCAGTGACAACGGCTCTCAGGTCACGCAAACGCAGTTCGCGTCCGGCACCAATTGCGCCGGCGGCCTTGTCTTTCCACAACGCCAGATTCGTCTTAGCGAGGAGATCCTCGGCAATGCGCTCGATAGTGGCGGGATCGATCGTTGGTCGACCTTGTGCCGTGGCGTTCTTGTTCTGCTCAGCCACCGCACTGCGCACGGCCGGCATACCACCGCGCAACAATTGTTCGGCAACCGGCAGTTGCTCTGGCGACAAAGTGGCCAGAAGAGCGTTGCGATAGGTCGTCGTCATCGGGGGAGCGACGGGACCGCTCGGTCGCTCAGTGCGTCCGGGGCGACCAGTGCGTGCGGCACCACCCGTAGGTCGATCGCTACGTGGTCCTCGCTCAGGACGTGCGCCAGTCTCGCTACGTGGTCCTCGCTCGGGGCGTGGGCCGCCGGGCGCACCCGTGGCGCGATCTTTCGACTGAGGACGACCCGTGGGTCGCTTGGAGGCGTCTCGACGACCCTCGCCGTCTCGCGAGCCCTCGCGGCGAGCTCCGCCTCGGCCCTTCGGAGCGTACGTGACGATGACGTCGGGCCCCTGTGCGGCCTTAGGCAGCAACTCGACACGCTCGTGTCGAGGGTCAAGTGGCGAGGCCGTCTTTGGCGGTAAGACCGCGAGCACCTCGATGCCTTCCATGAACTGCTCAATATCAGCGCGGTAGATGCCGCCGATGACTGGGCCGCCCGGAACGAGGGACGTGCTGAGCACGCCCTTTGGAAGCTTCGCTCCCGCGGCACGCCACGTGGCGACGTCCCCGTTTAGGCTGGTGATTTCGATCTCAATCCGACGAGACATAGGGTTCCAATCTAGTCGGTCCGGATGGGTCAAACATTTCAACCGCTTTTACGCGAATTTTAGATTGAGTTGCCTAGCATGTCAGTGTGACTAATGAGCCCAACGACAACAGCAACGAGACGTCGCTCGAGGTAGCCGCTGGCACGCCCGACGACGCGTACGAGACGTCACCGTTGGACGCGAGTGAGAACGTCCACGAGGTCACGCCTGATGACAGCGCGTCGCCCAGCGAGGTGAGTGAGCCACCTGTGGAGCCAGCGACGGCACCGACGGCACCGATTTTCGATCCCGCGCCCTTGTCATCACAGATGCGAGGCAACCGCACCCTCTGGTCAAGTCGCATTTCTCTTCTGTTGGTCGCGGCCCTCGTCGGAGGTCTCGCGGGCCACTTTGCGTCAAGCAATTCAACGAATTCCGGCGTGAGTATCAATGCCGTCAATTCGAGCCCCGGTTCATCCTTTGCGACCAAGGCCTTCAGCATCCCCAAGTTGGTCCAACAGGTCCAACCCTCAGTCGTGTCAATTGACGTGAAGGGCAACGGGACCGAAGACCAGGGGACCGGCATGATCATCACCCACAATGGGCTGGTCGTCACGAACAATCACGTCATCGCCGCTGCCGTAAACGGGGGCACCATCACCGTCACCCGCACGGGTACCACCAAGAGCATGAAGGCCACATTGGTCGGGACGAACCCGATTGATGACGTGGCGCTCATTCGCATCAATAACGCCTCAAATCTGCCAGCGGTCACCTTTGGTAACTCGAACAGTCTCGTCGTGGGTGACCCGGTCGTGGCGATCGGCAACGCGCTCGGACTCGCGGCGGGAACACCCACGGTCACGTCAGGCATCGTCTCAGCCCTGGGACGCACCGTTACCGCCGGAACCAGTTCATCGACCGAGACCCTCAACAACATGATCCAAACCGACGCGGCGATCAACCCGGGTAACTCCGGTGGGCCACTGCTCGATGCCGAAGGTGACGTTGTGGGCATGAACACCGCCGTCGCGGGGACCTTGGCTGATGGCAGCAACGCCCAGAACATCGGCTTTGCGATACCAGTCTCGACGATCGAGTCCCTGCTTAGTTCGTTGAAGGCCGGCGCGAGCGTGGTGAACCACGGCGCCTTCATCGGTGTCGAGATCACCTCCATGACCCCTGCGCTCCAAGCGGAATACGGTTTCTCGGTCTCTTCGGGTGCGGTGGTGATGAGCGTCATTGCCGGCACCGGCGCTGCCAATGCCGGTGTCAAACAGGGCGACATCATCGTTGGCATCAATTCCACCCCGATCAGTAGCACCCAAGACATCACCAGCGTGATCTCTTCACTGCACCCCGGCGATCAGATCACGCTGAAGATCGTGCGAGGAACCAAGCACATCTCTCTCAAGGTCACGCTCGGCACTCAGCCAAAATCGGCTGGATAGTGGCTAGGCGAGCGTCGCAATCCCGCCATCGACAGGCAGTATGGCGCCCGTGATGTAACTGGCGGCGGGTGAGCTCAAAAAGATCGCCGCGCCCGCCATGTCCGAAGGACGCCCGATTCTCTTCATCGGGGCACTCTCTGCGATGCTGTCGCCGAACGCCTCGAGGGTCGCTTTCATCATCTTGGACTCAAACGGGCCTGGCGCAATGGCGTTCACCGTCACGATCGGCGCCATGGCCTTGGCCAGATGGCGCGTCAGGTGATGCACCGCGGCCTTGGAGGCCGAATATGCGTAAGTCTCCATCGTCGGCACGTGCAGTCCGTCAATGGAGCCGATGTTGATCACACGTGCGGGGGAGTCCGCACTCGCCGTGCGTTCAAGAAGGGGTCGCAGGAACTTGGTCAGGTGAAAGACACCCTTCACGTTGAGCGCGAGAACTCTCTCAAATGCCGCTTCGTCGTAGGTGGCCATCGGCGCACCCCAGGTGGCGCCCGCATTGTTCACCAGAACATCGAGCGACGATTCACGTGTCGCCAGTTCGTCCGCCAGTCTGCGACATTCGGCTTCTGTCGATAGGTCTGCGGGCAGTGACACACAAAAACCGCGCGAGGACAATTCACTAGCCAACGCGGCACCGACATCGGCCTTGCGCGAGGAGATGTACACGCGGGCACCAGCGTCTACGAACCCTCTCGCTATCATCTCGCCGATACCGCGACTTCCGCCCGTGACCAGAACGACTTTGCCCGATACGTCAAATAGAGAGCTCATACGCCGAGTGTAGGTCAGCCATAATTCGCACCACAGGCAACGGCGTCACGTGGCGCCAGGGACCGCGCTGGGTACCCAGTTGGTACGTCACGCACCATGAGCATTAGGTATTAGGTCCCAAGGTCCAAAAAAGGTGCACTGCCGTCGTGGGCGTTCGTCAGTGCGACTAGTTGGCGACGCGAAGGTTGGTGCGCGCAAAGGCCGAGACATCGTCTTTTGGCGTCACCGAGTACAGCGCGTGAATCGACCAGACCCCGCTCGCGGTGAAGTTGAATGCACATTCAACCTGACTCTGCTGGACGGCCTGGAAATTACAGGTGAGATTGTCTACACCGGATGAATCTGGTGCTACGGCAACGATCTTGACAACGCCGGGCGTGTGCTCGGGCAGGACATCGACAATGATATTGAATCTGCCGTTACTCGCTGAGGCCGGCGAACTGTTGTCACTGTAATCAAATGAAAGCGTAACTTTTGATGGATTGGTCGTGGTCGTAGTGGTCGTGGTGTTAGAAGCGGGGTCCGCAACAGCAGGAATCGAGAAGATTCCGACACTCGAGGCCACCAGCAGGGCAGCAACCATTAACCGACGCATGCAACCAGCATAGCAACTTCTCACACCCATGCCGCCGATAATGTACGTTATGTAAAGTAACGTGTGAAGAGTACGATATTCGTACAGTTTCCTCTCGACCCGTCGAAACTGCCCCAGGACCAAGCCGGCACCTCTCCTGTGTATGTCCCGTCCGAAACGCTGCAATATTCGCAACTAAGCAACCGCATAGGGCATTAATCACGTAGGGATCGTGAATCAGTCGCAACCATGTGGAGGCTCAGTTCTCAGGTAGTTTCTAGGTACTGATGCGCGCTCACATCACCCTCACGCCACGACAATTCATGATTGCTCTCGTGAGTGTTGGCATCAGCGGCGCCATTGGAACACTCCTTCGTGACCTGTTCCTCAGAATCGACTCCACGCACTGGTACCTGTCACTCGTTGGTGGGACCACTACAGCGGGAGCAGTCAGCTGGTACGCCCAAATTCCCTGGACCCTCATGGTCATCAATGTCGTGGGCGTGTACATGGTGGCCACCCTGCTCGTGGGTAGGCTGCGGGCCCACGACCCCAACAACCTTGCCCGCCTCGCGGTGGTTACGGGCTTCTTCGGTGGACTCACCTCTTATTCCTCCCTCTTTGTGAGTCTTGACGCCATCTGGAAAGCTTCGAAGCTCGCAGCGATCCTCGTTGGCTTGATGGCGGTCATGAGCGGCGTCGCGGCGGCCTGGTTTGCCGCACGAAGGCGTCATCGATGACCCTGTTCCTCGTCTCGATGGCCGGCGCGCTGGGCTGCATCGTTCGCTACGTACTCGAGTACTTGGCGAGGAGTCGCCACCCAACGAGCCGCCCTTGGGCCACGGTCGCGGCGAACGCCCTAGGTTGCGGTGTCGCCGGGTGGGCTAGCTACCGTCTGACGGGCGTGCTCGACACCAATCTTCGAACAGTCGTCATCACGGGATTCTGTGGTGGGCTCACCACCTTCTCGTCCGCCTTTGCGATCCCGGCGATACTGGCGCGCGAGCACCACGTCAAGTACTCGATCGCCCTCGTGGCGATGACGCCCGTCCTGTGCATCGTGGCCTTTGTCGTGGGCGTCAACCTCGGCCACTGAGGGCGACACGAGCAACGGCGCCGTGGGCTAGATCTTCAACGGACCCTGCTCCGTTTCATTCAATTCCGAAAAGTCCGCCACACCCTTGGGCGATGATGGCATGACCGAGGCCGCGATGAGACCGACGATCAGGACGACCGCGGCCGCGTAGGGCGCATAGACCGTGGGAGCGGTGACCTTGTAGACCGCCCCGAAGATCGCCGCAGCGACCACTACCCCACCGACGGCGGCCGCCACAATCACTTGGGGCGTCTTTCCGACGTTTCGAAGTCCTCGAATCGATCCAACACAGATCAACAAATAGATCGCCGCGATGGCCACCGCTCCATACGAGGACATCCAGCTGAACATGGACACGTACTCGGGATAGTGCGGAATCGCGAAGGCCGTCGACCAAACGCTCAGCACGATGACCACGGCGTACACGAAGATCACGAAATTGCTCGCACCGATCGGCGTGCCCCGTCGTGAGATCCTCGTGAGCACTCGCGGCAGACGTTCGTCGCGCGCCAGTGCGAACACACCACGAGACGCCGAGACCGCACAGCCAATCAACACCGCGATCATGTCAAAGACAACGACCAATTCCACTAAGCGGCGCATTCCTACACCGACAAATCCGCCTTGCGCCTTGGGGCCAGCGAGCGTGAACAGCGGCGCACCGGCATTCTTGCCCAGGATGTTCAAGTTGAAGTGAAAGCCCGAGATCTGCGCGAACGAACCAATGATGTAGAACCCGGCAATGGCGAGCACCGAGATCAAGACCGCCCGAGGGATGTTGCGGTGCGGATGTTCAGTCTCTTCACCCAGATTCGCCGAGGTCTCAAAACCAGTGAAGAGCAACACGCCGTACAAGACCCCAAAGAGCACGCCCTTCCAGTGCGTGGGCGAACTCGAGGCGGAGAATCCCGTCGCGACATGATGAATCCCCCCGCTCTTTGCAATCACGAAGATTGAGAACAGGAAGACGACACTGACCGAGATGAGCGCCAGCGACAGTTGCAGACGAGTCGACAGGGCTACACCCATGAACATGATGAAGGCCACCAACAAGAACAGCACCACGTCCCACGCGAATTGCGACAACGGCTGCACGTTGAATTCAGCCTGGATCGTGTCGTGGATGGTTCCACCGATCATCGGCAAGATTCCGGCTCCCAACGCCAGGATGCCCGTGTAGTACAGCCAACCAGCCGCACTGCCCACGCGGCCGCCCATGCCGTCGGTCACGTAGTCATAGAGAGATCCGGCGGCTTGAATCTTGCGCGTGTACTCCGCGACGATCCAACCCAGTCCAATGACGCCGATCGAAGCGATCAGCACTGACAGGGCTGCGGCATTGCCTGCGCCATTACCCGAGGCGCTCGACAGCCCCACCACCAGAGGAATAAGGAACGCGATGGAGAACACCGGTCCCATCAACCCAACTGATTGGGCGATGGCGTCGATCAGCGTTAGTTTGCGCTTTCCGCCAAGTGATTTTCTTTGCGAAGAATCCTCGCTCATTATCCCCCCGAACAAATGAACTACGACCATGGATTGGCTTGCACGAAACCGTACGGGGTCAAACGATTGAAGTCAAGCAACATTGTCTCGCGCAACGTAGATGAAATTCATTGACATTGCGCGAGTGACGGCCTCGAGTCGCAACGCGACTCTCACACATTCGTTCGCCTAAGTCCGCTAGCCGCTTGGGTTCTAACCGTCGCATCGAAGTATGGTGCTCTCACGAAGTCGCGAGAGCGTGACGCTTTGATGCGTCACACGCTCATGTTCTTCCTGAGAGTTTCTTCAACATACGGTCGCTGGAGACGCAGATACATTGCTCACCAGCCGCTCTAACTCGAGTCATGAGCGTGAACTCGTCAGCACAAGATGACAGTGGTGACGAATGAGAGTTATTCGTTTGGACACTAACAACTACACTCCACGTTGATACCAGGGGGAAATCAATATGGACAATTACTCGAGGGTGCTCACCTCACACGACACGTACGTCCAAGGAGTCCCCCACGACGTCTTTCGAGAGCTGCGCGCGAATAATCCGGTCGCCTGGACCGAGGAGCCCGCGGGCGGTCGAGGGTTCTGGAGTCTCACAAAGTATGACGACATCCTTTACGCGAGCCGTCACACCGAGTTGTTCTCGAGCCGTATGGGGATCCGCATGGAGGACATGGACGAAGAGGAGACTGAGGCGCGTCGCACGCTGATGGAGATGGACTCTCCAGAGCACACACGGCTTCGCCGATTGGTAGCACGGCCGTTCACTCCGCGCGCCGTTCATGGTTACGAGGACTCGGTGCGCGAACTTGCGCGCGAGGTATTGGAGAATCTGGATGGTGCGACGCAGTTCGACTTCGTCAGGTCCGTGGCGCGAGAACTGCCAATGAAGATGCTCGGGGGTCTGTTGGGTCTGCCGAACGAAGATCTCGACTGGCTCGTTAGTCGAGGCGATGCGCTCATTGGCAATAGCGACCCGGAGTTCACGGACTACGTGGTAGACCAGACCGACACCAGCGCCTATCGACTCCTCCCCTTTCGAAGCCCCGTTGCCCTTGAATTGTTCGAATACGCCCAACGTGCACTCGACGAACGACGCGTAACACCAACCCACGACGTGCTCAGCGCCCTGCTGGAACCCAACGCCGACGGTGAGCGCCTCGACGACCCGACGCTGCTCAACTTCTTCACGCTGATGGTCGCAGCCGGCAACGACACCACCCGCTACACGATGGTGGCGGGACTCGAGATGTTCATAGAACATCCCGAACTCTTTGCTCGCCTCCCCCAGATGGACGAGAGAGAGCTCAAATTATTGGTCGACGAAGTCCTGCGCTGGTCTTCAACGACCATGCACTTTCGCCGCACGGTCGTTGAAGACACCGAGATGCGCGGGCAGTCCTTGAAGAAAGGTGACAAGGTCGTCTTGTGGTACGTCTCGGCCAACTTCGACGAGGACCAGTTCGATAGTCCGTACGAATTTCGACCTGATCGCGCCCCAAATGACCACGTGTCGTTCGGCTTACACAGCGCGCACCTCTGTCTCGGGGCCCATCTCGCGCGACTCGAGTTGCGGGTGATGTTTGAAGAGATGGCCAAGGCCTGGTCTTCCGTCGAGGTCGATGGCCCGAGCGAACGCTTCCGCTCCAACTTCATCAGTGGCATCAAGAAGCTCCCCGTCAAGGTGACGTGGCGCTAGAGAAACGGCATGTACTCGCGAATCTCCCAGTCTGTGGTCGCGCTCAAGTAACGCTCCCACTCAGTCCTCTTCACCGCTAGATGTTGTGCGACCAGCGTCGCGCCGACCGCTTCACACAACTCGGTGTCCGATTCAAGTGCGTCGAGGGCGTCACCGAGCGTCGCGGGAACACCGACCGTGGCGTCGATGGTGTCGAGCCCATTGCCGGTCTCGACGGGTCCGAGAACGATGCCATTGACGACGCCGAGCCGTGCAGCCTGGAGAATTGCCGCGAGCGACGTGTGAACGACCGCGGCCCCGTCACTGAGCCGATGCTCCAGGCGGGCGCCTTCACCTCGCTCCGGCGGTACCCGCACCGTCGCACCTCGGTGGTCGTAGCCCCAGTTCGCCCAGTAACCCGACAGTGAAGCCGGTCGTAGTCGCTTATACGCGTTCACTGTCGGGGCGCAGAGTCCCGCGAGGGATTGGTGGTGCGCCAGCATTCCCGCAATCGACTGCTTCGCGAGCAACGAGAGTCCGTCGAAAGCCTCTTCGTCATTGATCGCATTCACACCGTGCTCGTCGCGTAGTGAGATGTTGAAATGTAGACCCGAGCCACCACGATCCGACAGAGGCTTGCCCATGAACGTCATCAGCAGGCCGTGCTGGAACGCAATCTCACGGGCGAGCACCTTGAACAAGAATCCGTCGTCGGCCGCTCGCAAGGCATTGGTGTAGCGCAGCGTGAACTCGAATTGGGGTGAGTCGTACTCTGAATTGACCGACTCGAGGGGTATCTGCGCCGCGTCACACGCCGTCCAGATGTGGTCGATGATCCCACGAGGATCCACCGCCGGGCCCGTGCCGTAGACGAACGCACCGGGTGTGTCGAGTGGCTTCCAACCACCCTTGCCGTCGTCCTCGAACAGATACGCCTCGAATTCCATACCCACGTAGGGCGAGTAGCCCATTTCTTCCCACGCGGCGATGGCTCGCCTTAGAGCGGCACGCGGAGAGACTTGAATTGCGCCCGCCTTATCGACGAGATCGGCCACAACAACCTTGGTGCCCGCTTCCCACCCGGGGCGAAGTTCATCCATGGGGTAAGTCGCCTCGAGATCAGGCAGGCCACTATTCCAATTAGAACCGGGCGTGTTTGGTGTCATCACCCGGTCGTAACCAAGGGCCCAGAGACCCGTGCAGTGGCGAACTCCACGTTCGGCTAACGATGCCGGCACATACTTGCCGCGCGCTAGCCCAAGATGATCAGGCCACAAAACACGTAGTCGATTGAATTCGTCGGTCACAAAGCCCCCTCTAGTCCCAAGCGAAAAGTAGCACCCTCTATGGTGACATCGATCAACAAACTCACTAACCTGAGAACATCATTTAGACACGAACGATATGGGGCATCGTGGAATTTCGAAAAATTCTCTTGGATGGCTACGCCACCGACGTGATTCTCGACGGTGACACGCTGATTGCGCGTGACGGTCGTCGCGTTGAAGCCGCCTCGGCCACGCACCTCGCGCCAGTGAGTCCATCGAAGATTCTCTGCTGTCACCTCAATCACATCTCGCGGGTGCGTGAGTTCGGTGTCCAACTCGCGCCCGCACCGACGTACTTTCAAAAGCCCGTCTCGTCGCTCAACGCTCACGGTGCCGGGGTCGTTCGTCCATCGAACTGCAAGTATCTCAACTACGAAGGAGAGATCGCAATCGTCATTGGACGTACTGCGCGCAACATCTCTCTGCACGACGCCCCGAACTACATAGCGGGCTACACGGTGGCTAATGATTATGGTCTTCACGACTTTCGCGACACCGACGCCGGTTCAATGCTTCGCGTGAAAGGGGCCGACACCCTCTGTCCGATCGGACCCGGTGTGGTCACCGACTGGGATTTTCACAACAAGTCAATGCGTACCTTGGTCAATGGTGAAGTACGACAAGATGGCTCCACTGACGAGATGGCCTGGGATATGCATTATCTCGTCGCGGACCTGGCCCGTCTCATCACACTGGTGCCGGGCGACATCATCCTTTCCGGCACGCCCGCGATCTCTCGCCCCGTCGCACCCGGCGACGTCGTCACCGTCGAGATTGAGGGCCTGGGAACCTTGAGCAATCACATTGTCGAAGGGCCAACACCGGTCAGTGATGAAATCGGCGCACAGCCCACCGCCAGCGAAGAGGTCCTCTCGACCGCGTTGGGCGGTGAGTGGGAGTACCGCGGACAACGACGACCACAACCCACGCCCCGTGATGAACTCCCCTCCCCCCGGACCGCCCCGAGGTTCCTCTCGTGACCTCGACCGCGCGAGTCGATGTCGACGGCGTGAGCGTCTCGCCCGACCATTACATCAACGGCGAGCGCGTCAGTTCCACTGCGACATTCGAAGACCGCTCCCCGCTCGACTGGCGGTGGCGGCTCGCCGATGTGGCCCGGGGTGGCACCCGCGAGGCCGATCTCGCCGTGACCGCCGCAAGCGAGGCATTCACTCACTGGTCGTCACTCGATGTTGAAGATCGAGCCAACTACCTCACTCGCCTCGCGCAGCTCATCGAGCGTGACGTTGAGAAGATCGCCCACGTCGAATGCCTGGACATGGCGATGCTCGAAGAGAGTCTTCGCCTCAGGGTGATCGGTCGAGGCGCTCGCAATTTTCGTGCCTACGCCGATCTTGCGCGCAACTACGAACCGCGACGCTGGACGTCGAACGGCACCGAGAACACAGTGCTGCGTATGCCGGCGGGTCCCACCGTCGTCATCACCCCCTGGAACGCCCCCTTCATGCTCTCGACGTGGAAGTGCGCCCCCGCGCTGGCTGCTGGCAACACGGTGATCTTGAAGCCCGCCGAATGGTCCCCGTTGAGCTGTTCGATGCTGATGGACCTCGTCGAAGAGGCCCAGTTCCCCCCGGGGGTGTTCAACCTTGTCCAAGGACTTGGCGAGGAGGTCGGCGCCGCACTTGTGAATGATCCTCGCGTACGTCGGATATCCTTCACGGGATCTCCCGAAACCGGACGCATCATTGGTGAAGCGGCCGCTAAGAATCTCACGCCCTTCACCGCAGAGCTCGGCGGCAAAGGTCCCTTCATTGTCTTTGCGGACGCGGACCTCGAAGCGGCCGCCGACAAGGCTGCGGTGATGTTCGATGACGGTGGCCAAGTGTGCCTCGCCGGTACCCGGCTCCTCGTCGAACAGAGTGTGCGCGAGCGCTTCCTGGAACTCTTTCGAGCCGCGAGCGAACGACACGTCCTCGGCGATAGTCGAGACCCCGACACCACCGTCTCGCCCCTCATTCACCCCGATCACCTCGCACGCGTCAATGGTTTCGTTGAACGGGCGATCGACCACGGAGACCGCATCGTCTTCGGGGGTCATGTCGAGCGCAAAGACGGACTGTGGTTCCAGCCGACGTTGATCGAACCGACTTCCAATTCCTCCGAAGTCGTGCAGCGTGAGATCTTCGGCCCGGTCCTCACCCTGCAAACCTTCAGCGATGAGGATGAGGCCGTCCTGCTCGCGAACTCCACCTCATACGGTCTGTCGGCCATTGTCTATTCAAGCGATCGACCACGGGTGTTGCGTCTCGGCGCGCGCTTACGAGCAGGGACCATCTGGGTGAATTGTTTTCTGGTTCGCGATTTGACCGCTCCGTTTGGCGGCACCGGCATCAGCGGGATCGGCCGAGAGGGTGGCGAGTACGCGCTCGACTTCTATTCTGACCTCAAGACTCTCCAAATCAAAGAAGGAACTACCAATGGGTGAGATCGTCGGCGCGGGACTCCTCGCGCATGTCCCAACAATTGTCTTGCCCGATGAGCTTCGTCGCGAACTCAACGACGGTCACGAGAGCAGTCTCTATACCGGTCTGCATCGACTGCGCACCGAGGTCTTTGACCACTTAAGGCCCGATCTGATACTCGTCTTTGACAGCCACTGGTTCACGACCGTCGAGTTCGTCGTCACCGCGCACGCACGTCGTCGTGGTTTCTTCACCAGCGACGAGTTGCCTCGGGGCATGTCGAGCGTCCCCTATGACATGCCAGGCCACCCGCAGTTCGCCAATCTCGTCGCCACGCTGGCCGAACAGACACCCGAATGCTGGATCACCCCGATCGACAACGAGCACCTCTCGCCGACCTACGCGACGCTGAACCTTCTGCCATTCCTTCAGCGCGACGAGGCCTGGCTCTCGCTCGGAGTATGCCAAACCGCCGAGAACCGCGACTTCGAAACGGTTGGCAACGTCGTGGCCGAGGCCGTTCGCCAAAGCGATCTGCGCGTTATCTTGATCGCGTCGGGTGCGCTCAGTCACACCTTCCACCCACTTCGCGAACTACGTCGCCACGAGGCGGGTGGTGAGCAGCACATTTATTCAGACGAAGCACGCCACTGGGACCACCGCGTCATCGACGCACTTGAGCGCGGTGACCACGCACAAGTGCTCACCGAAATGGACCAGTTCATGAAGGTCCGGCCCGAGGGTCACTTCGGCCACTATCAGATGATGGCGCACGCGCTGGGCGGCGTTGATTGCGTGGCGCCCGGACGAAGGTACTCGCAGTACGAGAATTCCATAGGGACTGGACAGGTGCACATCTGGTTCGATCGCCCGAGCAATGGATGGACCGGAGAACTCTCATGAACTGGCACGGCCTCCCCTTCCCGCGCACTGAATCGGGTGCGGCGTCACTCCTACCGGCACCACCATGGCACTACTCGGGCGACCTGCTCACCGTTGAATTCCGCACCGACCCGCGAAACGTCCGTGCCGTGCTACCACCCGACGTCGACTTGGTGCACGATGACGAGGACCCTGGTGCCGTTGCGTTCATATGGGCCGACTGGCAGAGTTGCGGCGACGACCGCAGTGAGTTGTTGGATCCAGTGAGGAGTCAGTACAAAGAGGCGTTCGTCGTGGTTCGTTGTCGCTACGAAGGTCAGATCTACAGTCGCTGCGTGTTCATCTGGGTCGACAAGGACTTCGCGCTCGTACGCGGGTACTTGCAGGGTTACCCCAAGAAGCTCGGCTCCATCCACCAGACCAGACCAATCACCGTGGGTTCCGCCGGTCCACGACTCGAGCCAGGCGCGGTCTTTGGCATGACCCTCGCGGCGAACGACCGTCGCCTCGCGAACGCCACGGTCACTCTTGAGGGGACGACCGCCTCGAATGGATTCGTCAACGGTCACCCGATGTTGCACCATCGATGGTTTCCCCGAATCGAACTCGACGGTACCGACTCGCTGAGCGAAGTGGTCACCATGTCAGGCGTCAACGTCGAGTTGGGTCCCGTCTACGGCGGCAGCGCCACGCTCGAACTGCTCTCCTCGCCGAGCGAGGAGCTCGAGCGACTCGCGCCTGAGGAGATTCTGGGGGGATATTTTCGGTCCGTCGGTACCACGTTCGCCGGAGGACGTACACTGCACTAGTCCTATGAGTCGGCGCCTTTCATCATCCACCCCCTCTGAGGTGCTCCAGGCCGAACGTGACATCCGAGAGCGATTACGCGGCGAACACTTCGACTTCACGGCCATGAGTGCGGTCTCGAACGTGTACCGCGCCGGCACCGCGGTGCGCAATCACATGGAACGAGAGGTCCTCGCCGACTACGACCTGAGTTGGGTGGCCTTCACGGTGCTGTGGGTGTTGTGGATCTGGGGCGTTCAAGAGACCGGTCACGTCGCCAGTGAAGCCGGAGTCACCAAGGGCACGCTCACCGGCGTGATCAACACCTTGAAGAATCGCAGCCTTATAAAGAGATTGCCTCACCGTGACGATCGACGTCGCGTCTCAATCGGCCTGACCAAGAAGGGCGAACGATTGATCGAGGAGCTCTTTCCAATCTTCAATCAACACGAACGCGCCGCGGTCCACGTGCTCAGCGCGGCCGAGCAGCGTGAACTCGCGCGACTCCTTCGAAAGGTGACCTACAACGTCACGATGAACGAGGCGTCCAGCGACTGACCTGCGGCCTAGGAGCGATGCGCCGCGTCTTCCGTGGCGATCAACTGGCGAGCAGCGCGCGCTTCGTCAACGCGCGACACCGGTGTTGACTGCGGTGCCCTCTTGAGCGAATCCGGATCGCTCGCCGCGCGCGCGGCTATGCGCTCGATCGCCTCGGCCAAAGCCTCGAGCGTCTGGAGGCTCTCCGTCTCGGTGGGTTCGAACATCAACGCTTCGTCGACGATGAGAGGGAAATACACCGTGGGTGAGTGAAAGCCCTCCTCGAGGAGTGCCTTGGCGATATCGAGCCCGCGTACGGCGTACTTCGCCTTCAATGCACTGGCACTCAAGACGCACTCGTGCATGCAGACTCGGTCGTACGCTGCGGGTAGGGTCGCGCGCAGTCGCTCACGAAGCCAGTTCGCATTCAGTACCGCTCGCTCGGCGACGCGGGTCAGGCCGTCGCCACCGTGGACCTCGATGTACGCCAGCGCGCGAGCCAGCACCATCGCGTTACCGTGCCATCCGTGGACGCGGCCAATCGAGTCTTCCGGCGTGCGCCATTCGAACGTTCCGTCACTTCGTCGAGCGGCCATCGGACCGGGCAGAAACCTCGCGAGCCTCTGAGAGACAGCGACCGGGCCCGCACCCGGCCCTCCCCCACCGTGGGGTGTCGCGAAGGTCTTGTGCAGATTCATATGCACGATGTCAAAACCCATGTCTCCGGGTCGCACCACGCCGAGAATCGCGTTCAGGTTCGCGCCGTCGTAGTAGAGCAGGCCGCCGACTTCGTGCACCGCTGCAGCGATCTCGGTGATCTGCTCTTCGAAGAGGCCGATCGTGTTCGGGTTGGTCAACATGATCCCGGCAACGTCGGGGCCCAGGGCCGCCTTCAGTTCATCGAGGTCGACCAGTCCGCGCTCATTGGACTTGATGGTCGTGACCTCGTACCCACCGAGTGTGACCGATGCGGGGTTGGTGCCGTGCGCGGAGTCAGGGATGATGACCCGGCGACGACTGTCACCGTTGGCCTCATGAAACGCCCTCATCAAGAGCAGTCCGGTCAGCTCTCCCGCGGCCCCGGCGGCGGGCTGGAGCGTCGCGGCACTCATGCCGGTGATGACGCACAACTTCTCTTCGAGGGTCACTAGCAGCTCGAGCCACCCTTGACATAGTGAGGCGGGCGTCGCGGGATGCACGCCGTTGAGACCGATGTCGGCCGCTACGGCGTCGCAGAACTTGGGGTTGTACTTCATGGTGCACGAACCGAGTGGATACGCCCCGAGATCGACCGAGAATTGTCGATGCGATAGACGGGTGAAGTGTCCTACGAGATCACGCTCGGAGAGTTCGGCGACCGCGATCTCCGTCTCGCCGCGGTGCAGCTCAGGCACGAGGTCCTCGAGGCTGCGTTCTGGCACACCCGTCGTACGCAGCTGGTACGCGCTTCTGCCGGGCACCGACATCTCGAACATCGTCGGTTCCATCTCATGACCGAGCAACGGCGCCGAGGCGGCACGCCCTCCGGGTAGGGCCGTAGAACGCATCAGCCAACCGCCTTTCGAAGTACGTCAACGTAGTTATCAATCTGTAGTCGAGTCCGACGTTCGGTCACACTGACCAGAATGACGTTCTCAATGTCTGCCTCGATGGAGGCGTCACGCCCGTTGGTGAGTTGCGCGACGCTGAGGCCTCCCAACACTCCTTCATCCGCCATCCGTTCGAGCACCTGGGTCGCGGGCTTGTTGGTACGAAACGCGAACTCGCGAAAGAACGGCTGACTCGACACCGGCACCACGCCGTCGATGTTGCGCACCGCATCAAACA
>JAJXXA010000080.1 GCA_021781335.1 Actinomycetes bacterium | reverse complement strand
GTACCCGCCGCGCACTGCACCGCTACGGTCACGGTGTAATCGATCAAGAGCGAGACGGCGGCGATCTGTGCGACCTTCGGTCCGAAATTCTCGCGCGCGACCACGTAGGAACCGCCCGCGGTCGTGTAGTACTTGATGACGTCCAGGTACGACGTCGTGACAAAGAACAAGACACCCAGGATCACGAACATGATGGGCACGACGAGCGCGAACGCGGCGAGTCCTATGTAGGGCGTCATCTGGGTGAGGATCTCTTCGGTGCCGTACGCCGATGAGGAGATGCAGTCCGGTGCGAGTACGCCGAGCGCGACGAATCTATTGAGGCGCTCGCCGCTCAATTGCTCGGTGACGTACGGCTTTCCGAGAAGAATTCGCTTGAGTCGGTATCCCAGCGATTCGGGGTAGACGCGCGCGACATTCGCGTGAGAAGTCAGTACCGGGCTGCTCTTTGCTATCTGCTTATCGGCGTCTGACACGAGTTGTACCTTAAGCGACTCAGTGTAGTGGGCACGAAGATACTTGCACGTTTGCTGACAAGTGTGGTCTTATAACGGTGTGCATATCGTTGTCGTCGGCTGTGGCCGCGTAGGTTCGGGGCTGGCGATGCAGCTTTCTGATGAGGGCCATTCGGTCGTAGTGATCGACAAGAATCGAGACGCATTTCGCCGTCTCACAAGTTTCAACGGTCAGACGTTGCTCGGCTCGGGCTTCGATCGCGACATCCTCGCCAAAGCCGAAACTTCCCAAGCCGACGCGCTCGCGGCAGTAACCCGTGGCGACAACACCAATATCCTCTGCGCGCGTATCGCGCGAGACAGTTACGGCGTGAAGAACGTGGTGGCGCGAATCTATGACCCCCAGCGCGCCGACATCTACATGAAGTTAGGCATTCCCACCGTCGCGACGTCGTTGTGGACCACCCAACAGGTGAAGCGCTGGATTGTGCCGAGCGACGATTCCATTGAGTGGACCGACTCGGTTGGCACGCTCCAACTCGTCGAACGGATCCTCCCCGACGAACTCGCCGGGCGCAAGCTCGAGGAGCTCAACATCAACAACGACGTGCGCGTCGTGGGACTTATTCGTGGGGGCGTGGGACGCGTGGACGTCAATGACCTCTTCGCACAAGAGGACGACATCATTGAGTTCATGGTGACGCCCCAGGGCTTGCACGAACTGCGCGTGATGCTCGAAGGAGGCTTCGCGTGAGGGTCGTCATCGCCGGCGGCGGCTCGGTCGGCACCGCAATCGCACTCGACCTGATCGATCGTCACCACGACGTGACACTGCTCGAGCAGGTCACCGAGACTGCGGAGAAATTGAAATCCCTGTTGCCCGGGGTTCGTGTCATGACAGCGGATGCGTGCGAGTACGCGAACCTGTCGGCGGCCGACCTTCGAAATGCGGACGTCGTCATCGCCGCCACCGGCGACGACGAGGACAATCTCGTCGTGAGTTGGCTGTCCAAACAGGAATTCGGTGTGCCACGGGTCATTGCGCGCATCAACAATTCACGAAATGAATGGCTCTTCAGCGAGACCTGGGGCGTTGACGTGTCGGTCTCGACACCCGCGCTCATCACGTCACTCGTTGATGAGGCGGTGGAGGTGGGATCGATCATCAATCTCATGGACCTCGCCGGGGGCAAGATGTGTCTAATCGAGATCACGCTCGCCGAGAGCGCTCCCGCGGTCTCCCAAGGGCTGACGCTCGACGAGCTTCGACTCCCTGACACGACGCGCGTCGTTGCAGTCGTTCGAAGCGATCAGCCACTCGTGCCGCTACCGTCGATGCGATTCCTCGAACACGACCACGTGATCCTCATTGCACGCGAAGACTCCAAGCAAGAGTGCTCATCAGCATTTATTGGCTGATCTCTTCGTTACTTCTTAGGACATGCCTGGGTGAAGCGACCTAGCATTGAAACGTGCGTGCAGCGTTTTTCGACCTGGATAAGACCGTTATTGCCAAGTCATCACTCGTCGCGCTCGGTCCCGAGTTCCACGCCCGAGGTCTTCTTCGCAAGCGAACCCTGATCTGGGGCGTGCTCAGCCAGATGTTGTTCATGCGCTTCGGCGCGGACGACGACAAACTCACGAAAATACGTGAATCAGTGTTGAAAGTGACCAAAGGCTGGGATCACAATGAGGTGCGCGCCTTGGTGGCCGAGACGATCAATGACGTCATCGAACCGCTCATCTACGCCGAGGCCCTGGAGTTGATCGATCATCACATGGGTCAGGGCGACGAGGTGTGGCTCGTCAGTATGTCCCCCGCGGAGATCGTCGAACCGTTCGCCGAGCTCTTGGGCATCACGGGTGCCATTTCCTCACGGTCGAAGATCGACGAGTTCGGTAAGTTCACCGGCGAGATGGAGTTCTTCGCCCAGGGCGCGAACAAGGCAGTCGCCATGCGCGAACTCGCCGAGAAGCGCGGTATCGACCTCGAGGCGTCCTTCGCGTACTCAGACTCCGAGACCGACGTGCCGATGCTCCAAGCTGTGGGCCACGCATTTGCGGTGAACCCCGATCGTCAGTTGACCAAGGTCGCCCATGAGAATGACTGGCCCATCCTCAGCTTTTCGCATCCGGTGCGCGCGCACGATCGAGCGCGCTCACACACACCGTTTCTCATCAGCGCCGTCATCATCGGTGCCGCAGCCGTCGTTGGCCGCTCGCGTTTTCGTCGACTTTGACCTGACCCGCGAACAGTGAACAGTGAACACTTTCTCGCTCTTCGTGGGTGGCCTTGGCGACCGGGTACCTCACCCGGCGAAGTAATGTCCCTGGTCAAGATCGGTAATTAGACCCTCGTGGGTCGGCTCCCAATGCATCAACTCGCGCGTGAATGCGCTCGCCGCGGGGACGTCCAGGCCAACGAAACGGCCCAGCCAGGAGAAGTGTTCCTCGGCGTCAGCGGGATCGATCGACGACACCGGAACATTCAGGTGTTGTCCCATCACGTGAGCGACGTCGCGAAGCGGCACACCTTCTTCGCCGACCGCGTGCAGCGTCGACGCCGGTGGCGCCGATTCAACGGCCAGGCAGAAGAGCCGTGCGGAATCGAGTCGATGCACCGCCGGCCACCGGTTGGAACCGTCCCCGACGTACCCGGCAACACCCGTGGCGCGCGCGATGGCGACGAGTGTCGCGATGAATCCATTGTCGCCTTTGCCGTGATTGGTCGGCGGGAGTCGCACGACGACCGAGCGCACGCCGCGCGACGCGAGTGAGAGCGTGAACTCTGCGGTGTCGCCTCGCAGTTGGGGACCACTCGTGACCTCGGTCCCCGATGGTCGCGCTTCGTGACCGTCGTGCTCGGTGATGGGCCGCCCGAGTACGTACCCCGTGGTACCTGACGCGATGACGAGGGGCTTCTCTGATCCTTCGAGGGCTTCGCCAAATGCCTCAACGGCACGCCGATCTGCAGTTGCCGCACCGAGGAAATCCCCCGAGAAGGCGATGTCGTGCTTGAACGCAAGATGTATAACGCCGTCGGTGCTGCGAGCGGCCTCAGCCAGGCTCTCGAGGTCGTCGAGCGATCCCTCGTGGACGTCGGCACCCATGGTCGAGAGCTTTTGCGCTGACGCTCTGCTGCGAGCGAGGCCTACTACTTCATGTCCATTGTCAATGAGTTGCTCGACGACCGCAGAGCCGATCCAACCCGACGCGCCAGTGATGAAATAACGCATGTAACACTCCTTTGAGTACCTCCTCGTGGTCTCCATCGAGGAGTGCGATGGCAGTCGCTGACATCAGTGTAGCACGTTATGTCAGAGACTGCCATCAGATACGATGTTCATGGTGAGTCGATGGGAACCTAATGCGCGTGAACGCCTCGTGGAGGCGGCATTAGCGCTCTATGTTGAACATGGATTCGAGCAGACAACGGTGGTCGAGATCGCCAAACGCGCCGGCCTTGCCGAGCGCACATTCTTTCGCTACTTCACCGACAAGCGTGAGGTCTTGTTCTCGGGCGCAGAGTTACTCGAGGAGCTTCTCGTCGAGGCACTGCGCACCGTGCCGGACTCGGTCGCTCCCATTGATGCCGTCGCCCGGGCCCTCAACACGTCTGCTCGAATCTTCGAAGAGCGCCGCGATTTCGCTATTCGCCGCCAGAGCGTCATTGCGGCGAATCGCGAGCTTCAAGAACGCGAACTCATCAAACTTGCGTCGTTGAGTTCGGCGTTGGCGAAGGGACTGCGTGCTCGCGGCACCGATGAACTGGCGGCGGATCTCGTTGCGAACGCGGGCATCGCCGTCTTCAAGATCGCCTTTGAACGATGGATCGCCAGTGGCGGCACCGACGATCTCGCGCACTTGTTCGATAAGTGTTTCGCCGAACTCAAGGTAGTGACCGGCGAAGGCGACTGATCGACGCCGGGTGCGAGACTCATCGCGGCTCGAGGCGAAGGCGCAGGCCCGCCTCGTCACACGTCAGAAATGACGGCACAACTCCAGCTCAACTAGAAACGTACGTCACTTGGACAGACCGTGGTTGTGAGCTGGGGTGAGTCCCTCAGAGACTGCTTGAAAATGAGCACCGAGACGGCGCAACTCCTCCACGTGCAGCGCGGAGAGTTCCTCGAGTCGGCGCGCGCCGTCTTCACTGAGCGCGAGACGAACAATTCGGTGATCGTCTCGGTCTCTCGTCCTTTTAATCAGTCCCGCCGAGGCGGCGCGATCGATCAAGCCGACTGTCGAGTGATGTCGCAACAACAAATAGTCGGCGACTTCGCCAATCGTGGGTCCTCGTGGGTCGTCGTGCCCTCGAACAGCGAGGAGCAACTGATGCTGAGCGGTCGTGAGGCCGACCGCGTTCGCCTGCTGTTCGCTCCAACGCTCAAAGAGACGCATGCCGGTTCGAA
>JAJXXA010000097.1 GCA_021781335.1 Actinomycetes bacterium | reverse complement strand
CACTACCCCTCAACGAGGGCTGCGCCACCAGCGACGCCAAGAGTTCGAACGCGTGCGGCGCCTCGGCCGCCACCGCCTCTCGCAACTCCGCGTTTGAAATCTGGATCTGCTGCATGCCGTCCCTTTTAAAAGTCCTAAATCCGGACCATATCACCAAATGTGGAGGCGAGCGAGGAGATTTAACATGAACGAAATTTGCCTCGCGCTCCTCGCGTCCTCGCGAAGTACCACACAGAAGTGCTGGTCACAGGCCTCATGTGCGGCGACGGAGACGTCGCCCTGACACGATCACCGCTGATCGAAACCTAAAGCTCCCCAGTCAGTCTGTGAGTCGAAGCTGGTAGTTCGAGCCCGCCCATCGCCCACGATTCTCCTCGACGAACGCCTTGAGTTCTTCAATGGTCATGGCTCGCGCGAAGAAATACCCCTGACCGAGATCGCACCCCACCTGGCGCAAGCGCTCCAGCTGCGCTTGGGACTCGATACCTTCTGCGATCACGATCATGCTGAGGTTGCGACCCAGCGAAACAATCGCCTCCAACAAAGTGTTGTTCTGCACACTCTCGTGCATGGGACTCACGAAGGACTGGTCGATCTTGATGATTCTCGGTTGCAGAAGGGTCAAGTAGGAGAGCGACGAATAGCCCGTCCCGAAGTCGTCGAGCGCAATGGCGACACCGAGCGCCTTCAATCGTTCAATGACGTTGAGTGTTTCACCGATCTCGAGCAACGTGACGCTCTCGGTGATCTCCAAGATGAGTCGACTCGGTTCGAGACCGCTCGTCGAGAGGGCGTGGGCGATGGTCGAGACAAGCTCTGGATCGTGGAATTGGCGAAGCGAGAGATTCACGGTCACGAAAGGCGGGTGACCGTGAACGCTCGTCGTGTCCCACCACGTCAGGGCCTTGATCGACTCGCGAAGCGCGAACATGCCGATCTCGAGAATGAGCTCGCTTTCCTCGGCCAACGCTATGAACACGTTCGGCGGAACCCAGCCGTGCTCGGCGTGGTGCCAGCGCATGAGCGCTTCGAATCCGACTATTTCGGACGTTCGAAGGTCAATGATCGGTTGGTAGTGCATCTCCAGTTCTCCAGAGTGCAGCGCGAGGCGTAGTTGCTGTGTGAGCGCGAATCGGCTGGTGGCCTTCAGTTGCATATTGGCCGTGAAGAAGACGGATCGGGACTTTCCTTTCCGCTTCGCCTCGTAGAGGGCGATGTCGGCGTTCTGAATGACTTCGGTCGTGCTCGTCCCGGGACCGTCCCACAACACGATGCCGATGCTCACGGCGAGTTGGAGTAGCGTGCCCGCGACCGAGAATGGTTCCGTGAACGTTCGAAGGACGCGCTGGGCGAGATCGTGCGCTTCTTCCGGGGAATCCAACGCCTCGGCGAGGTACAGGAACTCGTCGCCGCCGAAACGACACAGTGTGTCTGAGTTGCGCGTTATCTCCTCGAGGCGTTGTGCGACCGAGCGCAACAGTTGATCGCCGACCACGTGACCGTAGGTGTCATTCACACCCTTGAAGTCATCCAGGTCCAAGAGCAGGACCGCGCCCAGGTCGCCGAAGCGAGCCGCACGTGCGAGGGCCTGGGTCAAGCGGTCATCGAAGAGCGCTCGGTTGGCGAGGCCGGTCAAGGGATCGTGCAGGGCCTGGTGCGAGAGTTGCTCGGTGAGGGCGCGCTCTTCAGTAATGTCACGCTGTGAAAGCACGTAATAGAGGGTGTTGCCCGCCGCGTCACGCGCGGGAGCCTTCAATACTTCGACCACGACGACCCGCCCATCTTTATGCAGGTAACGCTTGACGTAACGAGCCTGGGATACTTCTCCCGACGTGAGGCGATCGTGCGTCGCCTCCGTGATGCCCAGGTCCTCAGGGTGGGTGTACGCCGAGGAATCGAGACCCACCAGTTCGTCCCTCGAGCGTCCGATCATCTGGCAGAAGGCGTCATTGACCGCGATGACCCTGTTCTCATGATCGTGAAACATCATGGGCGCCATGTTGCTCTCGAAGGCCAGTCGAAAACGCTGTTCAACATCGTCGTGGGAACGCTCCCTCGCCCGGTGCGTCCGATCGTCGCGGATGGTCGCGGTGACCCATTTCTTATCGTCGATCTCGAACGGCGATAGTGCGATGTCAACGTCTATTTCACTCCCATCGCGACACTGGAGCGTGAAGTTTCCCGACGTCCCCAAATGCCGAGTCTTCGAGTGCTCAACGTAGGCTGAGAGGTGCGCGACGTGAGAGCCACGAAACCTTCCTGGGATCAGGACATCGATGTCCTGGTCAATGATTTCCTCGCGCGAGTACCCCGTCAGGCTCGTAGCGCGCCGATTGACGTGTCGAATCACGCCCGTCTCATCGACGATGACGATCCCGTCCACGATCGCCTCGGACAGATGGTGACCGAATCGAGGGTGCTCATCAATTCGATTCACTCAGATCCTCTCCATGGTCACAACGTCGCCATGACGTTACGGCATGTTCAATGTACCTTCACGATGGTGCTCACGACAGTTCATTTGGCGCGGTGACGCTGCAGCATTCTCAGGTTGCACAATTAATCATTCCGCGATGTCACAAAGTATGACGGCTCACGCTCTCACGTCGCACGAGTATGGACATGCGATAAATAGTCGGCTTTGGGCGCCTAACGCCACGTCATCGACGAGAACTTCATTGAGACGAGATCCACGAATGACGAGCACGCGCAGTTGACGCGGCCGCCAAGAAAGAGCGCTGCAACAGCAGAGACTTGTCATAGGACAACGACTTGGAACCGTCACAATGCCCCGTGGCCAACTGTACTTCTCGATGTCTCACGGTGACACGAAGCATCCTTCTTGCACCGAGAGTCACGCGTACAATGAACAATCGCAACGTGCCCTCAATCGAAGTACCTAACTCGCCGTCGATTCTCGCCTCATCGCGATTGCCTCTGGACGGATGCTCAACTGGCTTTCTTCGTCGCAGTTCGGATACGTTGCCCGGCCTTCTTCAGATCCTTGCCAGCACTCTTCAAGTCCTGTCCCACATTCCTCAGGTCAGACTCAACCTGATCGGCGACACCTTTCGCCTGAATGGCCTTGCCGACGACCTTGCCGACCTTGACCTCAGCCTTACCCTTTAGTTCCAGAGCCTTGTTGGCCGCCCTATCTCTCTTGGTCATAGTGTGTCCTCTCACCAGCCTTCGAGGGGGACTTTCTGCCAACTCGCTTCGAGTCCGGCCACTCCCGCCTCAACTCTCACAGTACGGTCCACTCGTCGCAGCCCACAGTGCCAAAGGACCTTTCATCGAACCCCCGGGCCAGCACCACAACGGGCCTCGAGCCTTCGAAACATCGCTCAGTCCGCGGACCTTTCGCGCGAATCAGCAGGGTTCCAGTTCGTGCTCATTCAACGAGATGCCAAACTCGATGCGTCACTTCCGACGAGCCACGAGCACGGGAATCTCTCTCGATGTGTTTTCTTGGTACTCCGCGTACGGCGGGTACGCCCGCACCGCGCGTTGCCACCACAGAGCGCGCTCCTCTCCGTGGACCTCACGTACTTCAACGTCGAACGGCTCAGGTCCGTCTTGGATCGTGACGTCGCTGGGGTGCGCGACGAGGTTGTAGTACCAAACTGGATTCTCTGGTGCCCCACCTTTGGAGGCTACGAGTGCATACTCCCCGTCGTGCTCAACACGCATCACCGGCGTCTTTCGAACTTTTCCGCTACGCGCGCCGCGCGTCGTGAAGATGATTATTGCGAGACCAGTGTCGAGCAAGGTGTTCGCTCGGGTGCCGCCCGATGCTTCATACTCCTCGACCTGCTCGCGCACCCACGCCGATGGGCTCGGTTCGTACTCGCCCTCAATCGGCATGTTGCCACCTCATCACCGACGTCCTGTCTTCCATGGCGGCCCCCTTCGATCACATGTCGGCACCTCACCCGTTTCTCATCGTAGGACCAGATCCACGGGCACGCACCCGAGCGAACGTCGAGCCTGACGGCAAGGATTCTTCGAGATCTACTCCATGCGGCGGGCCATGAGCCGCAGCAATGGCGCCGGCACGACGCGCTTGATCACGCGCACCCGAGAACGAAGATGCGCAAGTTCGTCATCCTGAGCCTGATGGAGCGCACGAAGTTGCTCGAGCTCGCTTCGAAGGACCTCGTGTTGCGCCGCCAGGGCCGAATAGCGCCGCTGTTCGTCGCGCAACGTGTCGGTGAGCTCCACGAGATCGACGGTCAAATTCTCGAGCGAACGGGTCCCGTCGTCCTTTGAAGCGCGGATGATGAACTGATAGGTCTCGGATTCGCGCTCGCGCACCACCGCGTCAAGAACCTCGTCGCTCACGTCACCTCGCTCGACGCCGAGTTCTGTTGCGAACACGGGAACGGTCACTCTTTCAATGTCCGTCGGGATCAAACCCGCGCGCTTGACCAGATCCAACACGCTCTGCTTGGTAAAGAAATGTATGTGCGTGCGGTCGAGTAGTCCGCTGTCGCGATAGGGGAAGTCCCCGTTCAGCAGGGCGATCTTTACGTCCGCATGCGCAATATTTGGAACCGACACTACGACGATCCCCGAGGGACTCAGATGCTTCACTGCCGCGCGCAAGGTGCCCAGGGGGTCCTTCAAGTGCTCGAGCACATCACCGAACAAGACGACCTCGAACTCTTCGCCCACCAGTTCATCCCAGAGCGACGGGTCGTCGAAGTCGCCTACCACGACCCGCTCGACCCAGGGTCGCGCGAGATCGACGACGTCGCCGTCCACCTCGATGCCAACCACGCTGCACCCCTGCGCGTGCAACATCTTGCTCACGTGTCCCGACGCACACCCCGCTTCCAACACCCGCTTGTTGAAACCCACCAAGCGAAGAATGCTCGAGTGCGAGTTGTTCTCGAGTTCGGGATCGATGTCCGCGTCATAGTGGGAGCGCATGACCAGAATCTAGACGTAC
>JAJXXA010000087.1:3692-4972 GCA_021781335.1 Actinomycetes bacterium | reverse complement strand
TTGCCTTCGTAGAGGTGCACCCGACCTGAGACCAGCGCGACCTGCTTACCCGCTACCTCGAGTGAGAGGATCTGGCCAGCATGGCCCGCTACGGTCGGTGCGACGAAGCCCGCCAGGTCCGCGGTCGGAACCGCGCTCGCGACAGTGCCCAGCGCGTCGGCACCTTCCTTCCAGCCCGAGCCGAGGACGATTGCAATGTCGTAGGCGTCGACGCCACTTCGCGCGCGAAGTTCGTTCGCCGCCTGCTGACTGAGCTCATAGGGATTGGTCATCACTGTCCGATCGTGTGCCATACGGTGGAGGTTTCAATGAACGTGCGCAGGCGACGCGTCGAGGACGGTGCGTCGTGCGTACTGGCTCGATAGACCCGCTTGATTGAGCCCGCCGCACTCGCGTGCAACTCATTCGCAACACTCTCATCGAGACCCGTCAGGTCGATACCATCGACGTCCTCGTGTGAAGCGAGGATCGGGGCGAGCTCGCTCGTGACACCGGTGACGATGTTGAGCAGCCCCGGGGGGAAATCCGAGGTCGCGGTCATCTCGCCGAGCAGGACGCTCGGGGTTGGACGGCGCTGGCTGGAGACCGCGATCACGCTGTTGCCGGTGCAGAGGGGTGCAAAGACCTGATCGACAAAACCCTCGAGCGAAGAATCCTGGGACGCCACCACCGCCACCACGCCACACGGCTTTGGGACGGAGAAGTTGAAGAAGGGTCCCGCAACCGGGTTCGCACCGCCAAAGACTTGCGCGACCTTGTCAGTCCAGCCCGCGTACCAGATGATCCGATCGATGGCTCGCGCAACGCTCTTCGCAGATTGTTTGGCGCCCACGCCCTCCGCCAGACCAACGTGTTCAGCGAGTTCAGCGCGGCGAGACTCAGCCATCTCCGCGCAGCGGTAGATGACCTGTCCGCGGTTATAGGCACTCGAACCCCACCATTTCGATTGTGCAGCGCGGGCCGCGACAACGGCGTCGCGCAGGTCCTTGCGTGAACCCTGGGCGACGTTGGCAAGGAACTCGCCGTGCTCGGTGAGGACTTCGTACGTGCGTCCCGACTCCGAGCGAGGGAACGCGCCATTGATCAAAAGCTTGTAGGTCTTTCGTACGTCGAGTCGATCAGACATTGAGGTAGGCCTCCAGACCCTGACGTCCACCTTCTCGGCCGAAACCCGATTCGCGCACCCCACCGAACGGACTCGCTGGATCGAAGCGGTTGTAGGTGTTGGCCCAGATGACCCCCGCCCTCAGTCGTTCCGCAACCCACAAGGTGCGACTACC
>JAJXXA010000087.1:0-3592 GCA_021781335.1 Actinomycetes bacterium | reverse complement strand
CACCTTCTCGGCCGAAACCCGATTCGCGCACCCCACCGAACGGACTCGCTGGATCGAAGCGGTTGTAGGTGTTGGCCCAGATGACCCCCGCCCTCAGTCGTTCCGCAACCCACAAGGTGCGACTACCTTTCTCACTCCACACACCACACGCCAAGCCGTAGTTGGTGTTGTTCGCTTTGGCCACCGCCTCCTCAGGCGTTCGAAACGTCAGGACCGACAGCACCGGACCAAAGATCTCTTCGCGCGCGATGCGATGCGACTGGGCCACGTCGGCGAAGACCGTTGGGGCGAACCAGTATCCCTTCTCGGGTAGCGTGCACGAACTCGTGTAGCGCGTCGCCCCCTCTCGCTCACCGAAGGACGTGAGCTCTTGGATGCGCGCCAATTGTGCGGCCGAGTTGATGGCGCCGACGTCAGTGTTCTTGTCCATCGGGTCGCCCACGCGTAATTGTTCGACGCGACGCACCAATCGGCGAAGCACCTCATCCGCAATCGATTCTTGAACGAGCAGTCGCGATCCCGCGCAACAGACGTGGCCCTGATTGAAGAAGATCCCGTCGATGATGCCTTCGATCATCTCGTCGATCGGTGCGTCTTCGAAGACGATGTTCGCACCCTTACCACCGAGTTCGAGGGTCAAGTGCTTGGCGCTCGATGCGATGCGCTCTTGGATGAGGCGACCAACCTCCGTGGATCCAGTGAACGCGATCTTGTCGACGCCGGGGTGTTCGACCAGCGCCGCACCAGTGGAACCGTCCCCGGTGATGATGTTGACGACCCCGCGAGGGAGTTCCGCCTGCTCGAGGATCTCCGCCAGCACCAATGCCGTGAGCGGCGTTGTTTCGGCTGGCTTCAAGACGCAGGTGTTCCCCGCCGCCAGAGCGGGAGCCAGCTTCCACGCGGCCATGAGGAGGGGGAAGTTCCACGGGATGATCTGGCCGGCGACACCGAGCGGCTGGGGGTTCGCGCCGTACCCCGCGTGGTCGAGTTTGTCGGCCCACCCGGCGTAGTAGAAAAAATGCGCCGCGGCGAGTGGGATGTCGATGTCACGTGACTCGCGGATCGGCTTGCCGTTGTCGAGCGTCTCGACGACCGCAAGTTCGCGCGAACGCTCCTGGATCAGTCGAGCTATACGAAAGAGGTATTTCGCGCGCTCGGCACCCGTGGTCTTGGACCACACCTTGTCATAGGCGTGGCGAGCGCTTCGCACGGCCCGGTCCACGTCGGCGTCATTCGCACGCGACACTGTCGCGAGGACTTCTTCGGTTGCGGGGTTGAGCGTGACGAACTGCTCGTGCGCCGACGCTTCGCTAAACGCACCGTCGATGAACAGTCCGTAGCTCGCCTTGATGCGCGCAATGGACGCCGATTCGGGTGCCGGGTCATAGACGAGCGCACCCAACTGTGAGTTCGCCAAGTTCATCTCATTCATGTCAGTCCCCACTGAATTCGTCGGGTCGAACGTACGCCCCGCGTTGCTGCTTGAGGCGTTGCATCAAGAGGTCGTTGAGAAGTGACGAGGCACCAAATCGAAAACGTTGCGGCGTGAGCCACGCCGAGCCCGCGGTCTCGTTGACGATTACCAAGTACTTCATCGCGTCCTTGGTGGTGCGGATGCCGCCCGCGACCTTCACACCCACCACTCGACCACTCGTCTCGGCGAAGTCACGCGCCGCTTCGAGCATCACAAGGGCCACCGGTGGCGTCGCATTGACGCTGACTTTGCCGGTCGAGGTCTTGATGAAGTCCGCACCCGCGAGCATGGCGAGCCAACTTGCGCGACGTACGTTGTCGTAGGTGACGAGCTCACCCGTCTCAAGAATCACCTTGAGATGCGCCTCACCGCAGGCGTGCTTCACCGCGACGATCTCCTCGTAGACCTGACCCAACCGACCGGCGAGGAACGCGCCACGGTCGATGACCATGTCGATCTCATCCGCACCCGCCTCGACCGCTTCGCGCACGTCGAGCAACTTGACCGCCATCGACGCGCGACCTGAAGGGAACGCCGTGGCCACCGCAGCCACGGCGACGTCTGCGTCGCCGAGCGCAGTTTTGGCCTGCGTGACGAGGTCGGGGTACACGCACACCGCCGCCACCGACGGGACGGTCAGGTCTCGAGGGTCGGGACGCAGGGCTTTGGTGCACAGCGAACGAACTCGCCCCGGCGTATCCGCACCCTCCAACGTCGTCAAGTCCACCATGGAGATAGCCAGGTCGATGGCGGTCATCTTCGTGGACTTCTTGATCGAGCGGGTCGCGAGCTTCGCCGCGCGGGCTTCGACGCCCACGGCGTCTACCCCCGAGAGCCCGCCCAACAATGCGCGCAATTGCGTTTCTGACTCGATGGTTGGCATGTCGTTCGAGCGAGCGATTATGACGCCAGATTCTTCAGGTGCCACGAGTCGAAGCGGGACTGTACTCACTTGCCCAACGCTAGCAACGAACTCCCGATGAGACTAAACCAACGCCCTAGGCGAACTTCGGGAGTTCGTTGGCCGCGAGACGTTCGCCGAGCGAAGGTGCACGAGCGTCTTTCTCACTGACAATCGCCTCTCCGGTGAGTGGCCACGCAATGTTGAGCTCGGTGTCAAAAGGGTTGATCTCGAGTTCCAGCGGTGCGTTGAAGGGTGAAGAGAGAAGATAGGACAACGCGGCCTGCTCACTCGTGACGCAAAAGCCGTGCGCCACACCAGCGGGCAACAGGACCGAGCGACCCAGATTGTGCGCGAGGTGAACGACTTCGACCCGGGCGAACGTCGGCGAGCCAACTCGCACATCCACGATGATGTCGTCCAGCTCACCAAAGACGCACGTCACGACCTTGGCCTGACCTTCGGGCGCGAGCGAGTAGTGCAGACCGCGCACGACGTCACGCGCCGACAACGACAGATTCGCCTGACGGGCCTCGAACGCTGCACCCGCCTCTTGCAGGTCTGCCAACTTGAACCACTCGCGAAAATACCCACGGTCGTCACCGTGCACCGGCGAGTCGAGAACGAAGAGTCCAGGAATGGAGAGTTCGGTGACGTTCATGAATGCGTCTCCTTCAGTGGTCGCCACCACGACTCGTTTTCGTGGTACCACCTCACGGTGGCGGCCAGTCCTTCGTTGAAGTCGACTTGCGGTGCGTAACCGAGTTCGTTTCGGATCTTCGAACAGTCAACCGAGTATCGCCGGTCATGACCGAGGCGGTCCGCGACGGGTTGAATCATTGATTCGTCGCTCCCGCACAACTCCAAGAGGCGAAGCGTCAATTCCTTGTTCGTCAGTTCCGTACCGCCACCGATGTTGTAGATCTCACCCGGTCGACCACCTTCGAGCACGAGCAAGATTCCTCGACAGTGGTCGTCCACGTGCAACCAGTCGCGAACGTTCAGTCCGTCACCGTAGAGCGGCACCTTGACGCCGTCCACCAGATTGGTCACGAACAAGGGAATGACCTTCTCGGGGAATTGACGCGGGCCATAGTTGTTAGAGCACCTCGTCACCATCACTGGCAACGCGAACGTGCGATGGTACGCCAGCGCCGCAAGGTCCGAGCCCGCCTTGCTCGACGAATACGGAGAGTTCGGTTCAAGCACGTGATCCT
>JAJXXA010000014.1 GCA_021781335.1 Actinomycetes bacterium | reverse complement strand
GCAAGAACATCGCCGCCAACAACCCGAGGTCACCGACCCGGTTGTAGATGAACGCCTTCTTGCCCGCCGAGGCCGCGGAGTCGCGGTCGAAGTAGTAGCTCACGAGCCAGTACGAGCAGACCCCCACACCCTCCCAGCCAACGAAGGTGAGCACGAGGTTGTTCGCGAGCACGAGGGTCAGCATCGAAAAGACGAACAGGTTCAGGTACAAGAAGAACTTTCGATAATCCTTCTCACCGTGCATATAGCCAATCGAGTACAGGTGAATGAGCGTCGATATGCCGGTGACGAACAAACACATGGTGATCGACAGTGGGTCGATCAAGAGCGCCGCGGGAACGTGCAGCGTGCCCACGTTGATCCAGGTGAACAACTGGACCGTGATCGAACGATTGTGGTCGTGCAACAACAAGAAGAACGCGATCACCGACGCCGCGAAACTGAGCCCGACGACGCCGGTCGCGACGACGCCGATCTGCTTCTCGTTCATGATGCGCCCGTTCACGAGCACCAGCACGAAGCCCAGCAGGGGCAGCAGGAGGATCAAAGTCGAAAATTGTGCCATCTCAGCCCTTTAGTTCCGATAGCTCGTCAACCGAGATCGAGGATCGACGCCGAAAGACCGCGACCACGATGCCCAGGCCGACCGTCACCTCTGCCGCGGCGACCACCATCACGAAAAAGACAGTGGCCTGTCCCCCGATGTCGCTGAGCGTGCGCGCGAAGGTGACGAAGGTGAGATTGACGGCGTTGAGCATCAATTCAATGCACATGAACATGATCAGCGCGCTTCGTCGGGTCAAGAGACCAAAGGCGCCGATGCCAAACAGCACGGCCGCTAAGACCAGATACCAGGCGGCGGGGACGTTCATACCTCGACCTCATCACTTTGCAGGGTTCGCTCGCGACGTGCGAGCAGCACCGCACCGACGACCGCGATCACGAGCAGGGCGGCGGTGGCCTCAAAGGCGAACAGGTAGGTCGTGAAGACCGCCGTGCCGAGTTGCTTCACGTTGCCCTGTCCGGTGGCGAGCGCGACGCCGTTGGTCGAGACCGACATCGCGCCGGTGACCCAGTGGGCCTTGGCCATCAAGGCGATGAGCCCGGCGACGGTGATGACAACGCCCACCCCCGCGAAGGCGCGTTGGCCGACGAGCGGTTCGACGTTCGCGTGCTGGCGCCGGTCGACGCCGAGAAACATGATGACGAACAAGAAGAGCACGACGATGGCGCCGGCGTAGACGATGATCTGCACCGCGGCGAGGAAGTCCGCCGATTGGGCGACGAACGCGATCGCCACCCCGAAGAGGGTCATGATCAGACTCAGTGCGCTGTGCACCGGATTCTTGAGGGCGATAACGCCCACGGCGCCGACCAGTATCAGGACTGCGGCGGTCGCGAAGATGAGGATGCTCGGGACGGCGTAGGCGACGGCGCTCATCACTTCTCCCCTCGAGGCTTTCGTCGCGGCAACTTCGCGCGCGCGCTGCTCATCATCCCCTGGAGGCCACGCTGGTCGAGCGGCACGTCTTCGGGATTGAGGTGACGAGAGAAGACGGTGCGCAACTGCTTGGAACCCGTGGCCACGTCGTCTCGGTTGTCGGACTGGCCCGCTTCGGGCGCGCGCACGCCCGCACCGAGGTCGGCGGTCCACTGGACCACGCCTTCGAAGGAGGCGTCGCCCGCGGGTGAGGTGGCGCGCATCCATCCGCCGGTCATCGCGGCCTCGCCTTCGCGCCAGTCTTCCCAGGGCAGTCGCTGGGGGAAGCCTTGGTCGTCAACGACCAGTTCGGCCTTGGTGTAGATCGCGTCAGCTCTATTCGTGAAGGAGAACTCGAACATCTTCGATTCGGTAATGGCCTGGGTCGGACAGGCCTCCACGCACAGGTCGCAGTGGATGCAGCGCAGGTAGTTGATCTCGTAGATGTAGCCGTAGCGCTCGCCGGGGCTCACGGGGTGGTCGGGCGGATTGTCCAAGCCACGCACGTGGATGCAGTTCACCGGGCACACACCCGCGCACAGTTCGCATCCGATGCACTTCTCCATCCCGTCCTCGTAGCGGTTCAACACGTGTCGACCGTGCTGGCGAGGTTGCTTTGGACGCTTGACCTTGGGGTAACTGTTGGTCACCGTCGGGCGTGCGATGTGCGCCAACGTGAGCTTGAAACCACCAAAGAAGTCGAAGGGCTTCGCCATCAGCTCTCCCCGTCTGTGAGTCTACGAATGACGGCGCCAGGAATCGGGCGCTGTCCAATGGTCGGTAGGACCGCCTCGACGCCCGATTCGCGCGACTGGCCGAGCATGAACGCACGCGACAACAAGATCCACGAGAGCAGGACCAGCGAGGCCATCAAAAAGCCCCAGGCCGGCGCGATGAGAAAGCCCGCCACGATGAGCATCCACCCGAGACTGAGCGGGATGAGGCGCTTCCAGCCGAGGTCCATGAGCTGGTCGTAGCGAAACCGCGGCAGCGCCGCGCGAAACCACACGTACGCGAAGGCGAAGCCGGTCGTCTTCAAGAGGAACCAGATGATGGGAAAGACCCACTTCAGGTGCGCGACGTTGGGGATCCATCCGGCGGGTCCTCCGAGGAACAAGGTCACGATGATCGCCGACATGGTGATCGTGTTCATGAACTCGGCGAGGAAGAAGATGCCGAAGCGGATCGAGGAGTACTCGGTGTGAAAGCCACCGACGAGTTCGCTCTCGGCCTCGACGACGTCAAAGGGCGGGCGGTTGAGCTCAGCGGTGATCGAGATGAGAAAGACGACGAAGGGCACGATGCCGAGGCGAATGATGTTCCAGTGCCAGATGCCGCCGCCTTGGACGTCGACGATGCTGTGCGTGGTGAGTGAGCCCGTCGCGAGGATGATGGTGACGATCGTCATGCCCAGTGCGGCTTCGTAACTGATCATCTGGGCGCTCGCACGCACCGAGGAGAGCAGCGGGTACTTCGAACCCGACGACCACCCCGCGAGCATGACACCGTAGACCGAGATCCCCGACATCGCGAGCATGAGCAAGATGCCCATGGGCGGGTTCGCCATCTGCAACTGCACCGCGTGACCCGCGATGTGCAGCGTCCCACCGATCGGCACCAACGCAAAGGTCACGAGGGCCGGGATGAGCACGAGGTAGGGGGCGAGCTTGAAGACGAAGCGATCGGCCTCGGCCGGGACCAAGTCCTCTTTCGCGATCAACTTGAGACCGTCGGCCATTGTCTGCAGGATGCCGAACGGGCCCCAGCGCTGAGGGCCGATGCGGCTCTGCATGTCCGAGATCGCCTTGCGCTCGAACCAGATCATGATGGTCACCGCACCCATCAAGGCGCCAAAGCCCACGAGGACCTTGATCAGCACGATGAGGATCACGACACCCGTGACGCCGTGGGCGAACAGGGGGTCCGACGAAGCGAGCAGTGGGGTCATCGCGTCTCCAATCGGATCTGGGTGATGGGACTGCGAGCGTCGCTCAATTTGTCGATGACGTACTCGCCCGCGTCGCTTCGCGTGCCGATCGCCACGTCGACGGTGCCGCGCGCGACGCCGTCGTCCAGCGTGACCGCGAGCTCGAACGTACCCTTGGGCCCGGTGACCTTCACGAGCTCACCACTGGTGACACCGAGTCGGTCGAGGTCGAAGTGGTTGAGCGCCAGGGTCGTCGTCGAGATCAGG
This sequence comes from Actinomycetes bacterium, assembly GCA_021781335.1. GTDB lineage: Bacteria > Actinomycetota > Acidimicrobiia > Acidimicrobiales > RAAP-2 > RAAP-2. Next base: position 1,362 of record JAJXXA010000014.1, on the reverse strand, counting down.
GCGTGCAGCGCCGGCGAGCCTTGCATGGCGATGCCGCGGTCGTAGAGGCGCCGACTCAGCACCACACGCAGCGCGTACGCGTCCGCGAGGGGCACGTCCACGACCAAAGGAGCGACATCAGAGAGCGCCGCTCCACGCGTCGTCGCGTGCCCGGTCGCGTGTTCACTGACCGTCGCACCGGTATAAGAGGCGAGCCCCACTGTTTCCGCCGAGCGCACGCCAGGAAAGGCCATGGGGTCGAGCGCGTGACGTGGCGACGGCGCCTTCGTGCTGCCAACGACCACGCCGTCGAAGGTCGAGTCGTTGAGCACCGAGATCGCGGGATACCCGGTCGTCTCTTCAATGGTGCGTGCGGTGTGCTCGATCGAACCGAGACCGAGGCTCTGGCCGAATTGCTCGGCGAGTTCCGCGGCGATGGCCACATCGTTCCACGCCGAGCCGGGGGCGACGATCTTGGGCGCCAGGGCCGTCACGCGACCTTCGATGTTGGTGACCGTGCCGGCACGCTCGTGCTGCACGGCGGCGGGCAGCACCACGTCGGCGAACGCCAGTGACGCGCCACCGTGGCCCGTGACCGCGACGACCTGTGCGTTCTTCAAGGCTTCGCTCGCCGCTTCGACGTCGACCACGTTGCCCAACAGGCATCCACCGAGCAGGACGACGGCCTTCTGGTCGCCACTTCGAAGGGCCTCGAGTTGGGCCTTGGTGTCACGCCCCGTCACCTCAGCGGCGAAACCGCGACCGGGACGCAGTCGTGGTGCGAGTCCCATGTCGAGTGCTCCCCTGACGTTCGAACGACGAAGTGCCGGAAGGAACTTGGCGTCCGGGTAACGCTCGGCGAACGTGCGGATCGCGCTTTCGATCACGCGTGGGTCCTCGGCGAGGTTAGGACGAGCGACCACGAACACGACGCCCGCGCCGGTATCACCCATGAGTTCGCGAGCGGCGCTGATCTGTTCGTCGCTGCAGGCGAGGCCCACTGGTGCTTCGGATCCGTCGGCGATGGCCTTGGCGATGATGTGCGCTTCTCCCGGTCGAGTGCTGAGCGACACCTTCGCGAGCGGGCGAAGCGCGCTCGGCGAGAATGCGAATTCGACGAGTGAATGCGAGCGCTTCGTGAAGTTCTCACGCAGACGAAGAAAGAGAACCGGCAGCTCTTCGCGCAGGTCACCCGTCAAGGTCACCACCGTCGTGGCGGTCGCCGCTTCATCGATCGTCGCGGTCGTGAGCGCCTGGAGGAGGACCGGGTCGAGACCGTCATCGTACTGCGCGTCGATGTGCTCTGAAGCGAGCACGCCGCGCATGAAACGCTCCCACGCAAAGGCGGCCTCGTTGGTCAGGGCCGCCCCGCCGATGGCGCCG
>JAJXXA010000067.1 GCA_021781335.1 Actinomycetes bacterium | reverse complement strand
CCCCGGACGGTCGCGCACCTCAGACGCTTCGACGATGAGATCGGCCTGTTTCAAAACGGCCAAGTGCTGGCGCACGGCGTTGTGGTTCAACTTGACGAGGTCCGTGAGCTCGGCAACGCTCACCGGCCCCGACGATTCTGCGATGTGACGAAATAACCGGTATCGCGTTGGATCGCCAAGCGCACGGGCTTCGCGTTGCGTGTCACTCGCTGACAGGTCTGCTCCGCTCACTATTCCACGCTAGCGTAATTATCTAGTGAATGGTAGATAAATTCGAATGGTCGAGCTCGCGCCGGGCCTCGTTGGACGAGCCTTAGACAATCAACGAGAGCGGATGTTCGAGTAGACCGGTCAGTGTCTGAAGGAATTGGGCGGCGAGCGCCCCATCGATGATGCGATGGTCAGCAGAGAGGGTGTAGCGCATGCGATGACGAAGGACGATCTCGTCGTCGACCCCGACCGGTTCGCGTCGGGTCGTGCCCACCGCGAGAATCGCCCCTTCGGGGGGATTGATGATCGCCGTGAATTCTTCGACGCCGAACATACCCAGGTTGCTGATCGTGAAGGTCCCACCCGACATCTGGTCGAGCGACACGCCCTTGCTTCCGGCGAGGGTCACCAGATGACGAGCTTCGGTCCCAAGTTCGCTCACCGTCTTCTTGTCGGCGTCGGTGATCACTGGCACCACGAGACCGTTGGTCGACGCCACGGCGATGCCGACGTTGATCCGTTCATGGACGAGCATCGTGCTGCTCGCGTCATTTACGTATGACGCATTGACCAATGGGTGCTCACGAAGCGCCAAGGCGCAGGCACGAATCATCATGTCGTTCACACTGACCTTCGCGCGACCAGTCGCCACGAGTTGTTCGTTGAGATCGGTGCGAAGTCGAACGAGGTCTTCCACGTCCGCGACCGCCGTGACGTAGAAGTGCGGAACCGTGCGCGCGCTCTCGCCGAGACGGCGCGCGATGACCCGGCGCACGTTGGTGAACGGGATCTCCTGGGAGCCACGTTTGGCATCGAGGAGCGGCCCGCTCGCGAGCGGCATCGTCGGTCCCTTTGTCGCTTCAATTTCAGCCGCCGCGAGAAGACCGTCGAGGTCGGCGCGGATGATTCGACCGCCGGGGCCGCTGCCGCGCACTTGACGCAGGTCGAGGTTATGTTCACGCGCCAGTTTTCGAACGAGCGGTGACGCGATGCGATGTTGGGCGTCCTCTTCGGACTCGATCGGCATGGGGCTCACCATCGTGACTGCTTCGCTTCGCTCGGTCGATGCGGGAGTCGTCGGTGACGCCTGCGCGACGGACGCTGCAGCGCTCGGTGCGCGAGTTGCCTGGCCGTTGTCCAGCCGGGCGATGGGCGTGCCGATAGTGGCGACACCACCTTCTCCTACGAGGATCTCGACAATGGTGCCTGCCTCGTAGGCCTCGTACTCCATCATTGCCTTGTCGGTCTCGATGTCAACGAGTATCTCCCCGACCACCACCGCATCGCCGGCTTTCTTGTGCCACGCGACGATCGTCCCCTCTTCCATCGTGTCCGAAAGTCGGGGCATCGTGATCTCAATCATGGGGACCTGTCTTTATTCGGCGGTGACCAATGGCGTCAAGGGTCTGGTAGATGGCCTGGATGACGTCATTCTCTGAAGGCAGCGCGGCGCTCTCCAGACTCTTCGAATACGGCATCGGCACCTCGGCCATGGCGACTCGTCGAACCGGAGCGTCGAGGTAGTCAAACGCCCCGTCGGAGATCGATGCGGCGACTTCCGCGCCGATGCCGTAGGTCAGCCAGTCGTCTTCGAGGATGACTGCGGCGTGGGTCTTCTTCACCGATTCGACGATCGTCTCTCGGTCGAGCGGACGAAGGCTGCGAAGGTCGATCACCTCGATGTCGAGACCCTCGTGGTCCGCCAATTGATCCGCAATCTTCTTCGCCACGTGGGCCATACGTGAGTAACCGATCAACGTCAAATGGTGGCCCTCTCGGGTGACCGCCGCCTGGCCGATGACCCCTGGGGTGTCGTGGTTCGGGACCTCGCCCTTGGTGTTGTAGAGGGCCAGGTTCTCAAGGAAGATGACGGGGTCGTCGTCACGGATAGCGGCGATGAGCAGCGCTTTTGCGTCGGCTGGGGTGCTCGGTGCCACGACCTTGAGTCCCGGGACGAAGGCGTAGTAGAGCTCGATGTTCTGCGAGTGAGTTGCACCAAGTTGCTGACCGCCGCCACCGGGTGTGCGTATCACCATCGGCACCTTGGCTTGGCCGCCGAACATGCCGTAGATCTTGGCGGCGTGGTTCACGATCTGGTCGATCGCGAGCAGTGAGAAGTTGATGGTCATGATCTCAACGACTGGGCGCAGTCCCAACATCGCTGCCCCGATCGCGGCGCCCGTGAATCCCTCCTCGGCGATTGGCGTGTCGCGCACGCGCTTCTCACCGAACTCCTCGAGTAAACCGGCCGTGATCTTGTAGGAACCTTCGAACACACCGATCTCTTCACCGATGAGAAACACGTTCTCGTCGCGCAACATCTCGGAACGCAGCGTGTCGTGCAGCGCCTGGCGGTAGGACATCAGGGTCATTGGTCTGCTCCACTCGTGGGGGTAGTGACGAAGAGGGGCTGGCCCGGCAAACGTCGTGAGTCGTTGGGTACCGCTGTGGCGTAGTTGTAGTCGAACAGGGTTTGTTCCTCAGGGAAGGCGCTCGCCTCCGCGAACGCGCTGATCTCTTCGACGTTGGCGAGGACCTCCTGGTCGAGCGTCAGGAGCGACTCCTCGTCGGCAATGCCCTCGGCGACGAGCCGCGCCGCCAAGGTGTGCACGGGGTCGTGCTCTTTCAAGCTCGCGACCTCGTCGGCGGAACGATACTTGGCCGGGTCGACGACCGAGTGGCCGCGCAGGCGTTCACACACCACTTCGAGCAGGTAGGGACGCCCCGCTCGCGCCACTTCGACCGCGTGCTTTCCCGCCAAGGCGACCGCCACCGGGTCAAGTCCGTCAACGCGCGCCGATTCAATTTGATAGGCCGCGCCGCGTTTGTAGAGCTCGGGTTCTGCCGACGAGCGTTCAACGCTGGTACCCATGCCCAGGCGGTTATTGATTATCACGTACACAATGGGCAGGTGCCAGAGTGACGCGATGTTGAGCGACTCGTGAAAGGCGCCGATATTTGTCGTGCCGTCGCCCATTGTGCACATGACGACTTCGTCGCCTGATCGGTAGTCGATCGCGAGCGCCGCACCCGTGGCGAGCGGAATCTGACCACCGACGATGCCGTAGCCTCCGAGCATGCGGTGCGCGGTGTCGAACATGTGCATCGAACCGCCCCACCCTTTCGACACGCCGTCGACGCGACCGTAGAGTTCAGCCATGATGCGACGCGGGTCGATGCCACGCGCTATTGCGTACCCGTGCTCGCGGTAATTGGTGAAGAGATAGTCAGTGGGCTGCAGGGCCGACATCAGACCGACCACGGTCGCTTCTTCGCCCAAGTTCAAATGGCAGTAACCCCCGATGAGGGCCTGGGTATAACCACGTGCCGCACGCTCTTCGAAGCGGCGAATGAACAGCATCTCTCGATAGAAATCAAGCAGGCCTTGGGCGTCTGAACCGACCTCGACCGGCGCGGTCTTGGCTCGAGACGTGCGCGCGGTGGGCTTTCGGGGGGTCCGCTTCCGGTCGGTCATGGAAAATTACCTTTCAGTTGCTTTCACGTCTCGAACGTGCCACGTGCCAGTGGCTGTGTCGTGCGCAGCAATTGACAGCCTATTTCATCAGCGCAATACTAAACCGTGCGGGTGCGATAGGCCCTCGACGAGGCGCGTCTCCAACGTTGCGCACGAGCTACTCGCCAGTACGTAGATGCTCGCGGTGAAAGCGAGAGCGAGCGCTCGAGACACGGGCCTCGAGAGTACGTTGGGCTGCGTGGTCTAGGTTCGACAGCACTTCGAACGTGGTCGCATCATTGATAGATCGGTCCAGTGAAAGGTAGAGGCGTGTCACTTCGCACGACGCGGCTACGCGCCACGTGCGACCTCAGCGCGCGAGCACAACAATGACAACTCCCACCGAAATATTCCGAGACGCCCGCGATTTCCTGCTCGAGAATCGTAGCGATTACGAGAAGGCCTACACCCAGTTCGAGTGGCCGATATTCGAGAATTTCAACTTCGCGCTCGATTGGTTCGACGCCGTTCTCGCGGTCGAACAAGCTGACCAGCCGGGCCTTCGCATCATTGAAGACGACGGCACCGACCGGTCGTACACGTTCGCCGAGCTCTCGCGACGGTCAAATCAGGTCGCGAACTGGCTTCGTAGTGAAGGAGTCGTGCGCGGCACCCGGGTACTGGTGGTCCTCGGTAATCAGGTGGAGTTGTGGGAGACGACCCTCGCGCTCATGAAATTGGGTGCGGTCCTTATTCCCGCAACGACGCTCTTGACCCCGAACGACATGGCAGACCGAGTGAAGAGAGCGAACGCCGGTGCCGTGATCATCCGACCCGAACTCGCCGAACGCTTCGCCGACGTGACCGGTTCGTACCTTCGCGTCGTGACCGGTCCAGCGCAACCAGGATGGCTCAGCTACGACGACAACCATCGAGCTGACGAGCGGTTCACGCCCGATGCGCCGACGAAGGCCGACGAACCTCTGCTCATCTACTTCACTTCCGGCACGACGGCGCTGCCCAAAATGGTCGAACACACCCATACGAGTTATCCCGTGGGTCATCTCAGCACGATGTACTGGATTGGCATTCGCCCGGGCGACGTACACCTCAACGTCTCGAGCCCCGGGTGGGCGAAGCACGCCTGGTCGTGCGTGTTCGCGCCGTGGATCGCCGGGGCAACGACATGTCTCTTCAATTACGAGCGCTTCGACGCACGCGCGATGCTCGACGTGCTTCGCGACGCGCGGGTGACGACGTTCTGTGCCCCACCAACGGTGTGGCGCATGTTGATCCAACAAGACATGTCGGCGTGGTCGACATCGCTTCGTGAACTCGTGGGCGCTGGCGAACCACTCAACGCGGAGGTCAT
>JAJXXA010000010.1 GCA_021781335.1 Actinomycetes bacterium | reverse complement strand
GAGGTCACCGTCGCCCGTGATCACGCCGCTCTACCTGCGCGAGGCGGACGCGGTCGCGAACTTCTCGACGCGCAGTCGCCCGCAATGAGTGGATGGTCACTTCGTCCCTGCGAGCGGCGTGACGTGACAGAACTGCTCGCCATTGAGGAGGCCCAGTTCCCCGAACCCTGGACCAAGGGCATGTTGCTCGATGAGATCTCGAACACCGAGACTCGCCGCTACACGGTCGCGGTCGAGGACGACCGGATCGTTGGCTATCTCGGCGTCATGTTCGTGCTCGACGAGTTGCACGTGAATACGATCGGCACCCTGCCCGGTCACGAGGGTCGTGGCATCGCGAGCTCGTTGCTCGACGACGCGCTCGCCGACGCGAAGGCTCGAGGGATCACGCGGGCGACTTTGGAGGTGGCAACGTCCAACGAGCGAGCCCAGCGGCTCTATTTCCGCTACGGTTTCAAGCCGGTCGGCGTACGAAAGAACTATTACGAGCGCACCCACGAAGACGCCCTCGTGCTGTGGGCGCAGTTGGGTGACGAGACCGGAGATGCCGAGGGGCGACCTACGCTAGAGCCATGAGCGTCGTACTCGGCATCGAGACCAGTTGTGACGAGACGGCGGCGGCCGTCGTGGACGAGGACCTGCACGTGCGCTCGAGCGTCATCGAGTCCTCGATCGACCAGCATCGCGCCTTTGGCGGCGTGGTCCCCGAGCTCGCGGGTCGCGCGCACGTGGCGACCATCGGTCCGGTCGTGCGTCGAGCGCTCCTCGAGGCGGGCCTCGATCCCCACGCGCCCGCGATCGACGCCATCGCGGTGACGAGCGGGCCCGGACTCATTGGCTCACTCCTCGTGGGACTGTCGGCGGCGAAGGGGTACGCACTCGCGTGGGGTGTGCCCTTCGTAGGCGTCAACCACCTCGAGGGACACCTCTTCGCGCCGCTGCTCGAACAGTCCGACCTCGAGTGGCCCCTACTCACCTTGCTCGTCTCGGGCGGGCACACCATGATCGTGCTGCAGCGTGGTCCGGGCGAGCACCAGGTGCTGGGCGAGACCATCGACGACGCCGCGGGCGAGGCCTACGACAAGGTGGCGAGGTGGCTCGGACTCGGCTACCCGGGTGGTCCCGAGATCGACCGACTCGCCGAGCGTGGTGACGAGACGGCGCTCAAATTACCCGTGTCGATGACCGGCGACGACCTCGACTTCTCTTTCTCGGGCCTCAAGACCGCGGTCGTTCGCGCGACGGAGAAGCATCGCGAGGTTGGAGTGGGTGACGTCGCGGCGTCGTTCCAGGCGGCCGTGGCCGAGCAACTGCTTCGAAAACTTAGAAGCGCGCTCGAGCACTACGAGGTACGCGGCGTCGCGCTCGCGGGGGGCGTGGCCGCGAATTCGGCCCTGCGCCGAGGCGTCGCGGAACTGGCGAGCGAATTTGGGGTCATTTGTCACTTGCCGAGCATGGCGATGTGCACTGATAATGCTGCAATGATCGCCGCCGCCGGGTTACATCGTCTGAAGTCGAGCGGTCCAAGTGAACTCAGTCTCGCCGCGCGTCCGAACTGGCAATTGGCGGAGGTCTCGTGAACCCGGTGTGGACACCGCTACTGCTCAGCGAGTGCGACCCGGACCCTTTTCGTCAGTTCGCGGCGTGGTTCGATCAGGCGAAGGACCTGATGGCTGAGCGAGAGGCGATCGTGCTCGCGACAGCGTCACTCGACGCACACCCGAGTGCGCGCTACGTCCTACTTCGTCACGTCGACGAGCACTCCTTCGGGTGGTACTCCAATTACCTCTCTCGAAAGGGTCGCGAACTCCAAGAAAACCCCGTAGCGGCTCTGCTCTGGTACTGCGAAGCGTTGGGCCGACAAGTGCGCATCGAGGGTCACGTGGTGTCGATGAGCGCCGAGGAGTCCGACGAGTATTTCGCTCGGCGTCCTCGTGGTCACCAGATCGGTGCCCACGCGAGTCACCAGAGTGCGCTCTTGCACTCGAGAGAAGAGCTCGAGCAACGCGTTGTTGAGATGGACACGCTCTTCAGTGACGCGGCGGTGCCGCGCCCCGCGCATTGGGGTGGCTTCAAACTCACGCCTACCTTCTTCGAGTTCTGGCAGCACCGTGAGGACCGACTGCACGACCGCATCTTCTACACCCTCGACGCCGGTCACTGGACGCTCTCGCGCCACTCGCCCTAGTTCGACGGAGTGGTCGCTTCTTCTTCTCGTTCGCTCTGGCGCGCGATACGGCTGGCGCGCAGTGCGAAGGGACCGATCATGAGAATCGACAGGGCCGAGAGGCCACCCGCGATCTGCATCACCGTTCGTGGCGCGAGCACCGTGAGGACCACGCCACCCATGGTCGTCGCCGCGACCTCTGAGGCGGTGAACATCGCGCCCGACGCGGCGAACACGCGACCGCGAAGCGTGTCGGGGGTGCGCTTGATGAACAGCGTGTTGTACATGACGTTGACCGCTCCGACGAGGACACCCGCGAGAAAGAGCAGTGGGTACATCATCTGGATGTGAGTGGCCAGTCCGCTCGCACCGATGAGGAGTCCGACGACCACGATCGAGATGAGCACGTACTTGACAAGTTTCACCTGGCCGAGTCGCCAGCGCCCGGCGCCGAGCGAGCCAATGATCGTCCCACCTCCAAAGCTCGTGCCGATGAGTCCGTATTCGAGGGCCGACGCGTGCAGGGTCGACGTCGCGAAGAAGACCTCGGCGACGTTCACCATGCCGAGCGAGAGCATGAACACCATCACCGCCACGATGATCGGACGCAGCACGTCGTCGCGCCACACGAAGATCGCCCCGGCGAGGAGGCGCGACGACTCGATGGCGTCGATCTCGTGTCGCCCCGAGGGTCGTCGGTCGTGGTGCAAGAGCGTCGTTGCGAGCGCGCCGAGCGCGAAGCTCGCGGCGTCGATGTAGAGCGGCCAACTCTGTCCCGTCCATCCAACGAGGAGACCACCGAGCGCCGGACCAGCGACGCCGGCGACGCCCTGGGCGGATTGGACGAGTCCCTGAGATCGTTCAATGTTCTCTTCGCCGGCGAGGGTCGGGATGAGCGCGGTGTAGCCCGGCATCGAAAAGGCGACGAGAGAACTGAGCGCCAACATCAAGACCAACGTCACGACGAGCCCGTGCCAGAGTCCGATGCCGACACAGACAACAGCCTCGGCGAACCCCACGATGACGAGGAGCCGCTTCGCGGGTTGGTGGTCGATCGTGCGTCCGGCGAGGGGGGCGAGTGCGACGAGCGGCAGCGAGCCGGCGATCGCGAGCGCGGCGATGGCCCACGCGTGACCGAGTGGCGCCAGGCGCAAGAACAGCGCGATCAGGGCAATAGTGTCACCGAGGTACGACCCGGCACGAAACAGCGCGAGGAGTCGGATGTCGTGGCGCTGGGACTTGGAAAAGGCCACGTTCTCTCCTGGTCTGGGACGCGACGAAGAACGCTGGTACCCCCGGTTCGCGCCGCTTCTTCAGCATACGAAGGCCCAGGTGGTTCGGGCTTGGCACTCGGACGTTTAGGCTGCTAAATTGGCAGTCACAGGTTTCGAGTGCTAATTGCACAGGAGGCAATAAAAATGAAGCTACAACCACTAGAAGACCGCATCGTGGTCCGTCCCAACGTCGCTGAGGCCACTACGGCTTCGGGTCTCGTGATCCCGGACACCGCGAAGGAGAAGCCCCAGCAGGGTGAGGTCCTCGCGACCGGTCCTGGCCGACGCACCGAGAGCACGGGTGACGTGATCCCGACCGGCGTCAACGTCGGCGACACGGTTGTCTACTCGAAGTACGGCGGCACCGAGATCACAGTCGACGGTGAGGACCTTTTGATCCTCTCCAGCCGTGACGTACTCGCCACCATCTCGAAGTAGGTTCCAACATGTCGAAGCTACTCAAGTTTGATGAAGAGGCCCGTCGCGGCCTCGAAGCCGGTGTCGACAAATTGGCCGACGCCGTCAAGGTGACACTGGGACCCAAGGGTCGAAACGTCGTCATCGGAAAGAAGTTCGGCGCGCCGACCATCACCAACGACGGTGTCTCGATTGCTCGTGAGATCGAGCTCGAGGACCCGTTCGAGAACATGGGCGCCCAGTTGGTCAAAGAAGTCGCCACCAAGACCAATGACGTCGCCGGTGACGGAACGACCACCGCGACCGTGCTCGCCCAGGCGCTCATCAAAGAGGGTCTGCGAAACGTGGCCGCGGGTGCGAACCCGTCGGGTCTAAAGCGCGGCATCGAGAAGGCCGTGAAGGCGGCCGTCGAGTCGATCGCCGCACAGAGCCAGCCCGTCGAGGACAAGAGCCAGATCGCTCAGGTCGCGACGATCTCCGCCGCGGACGCCTCCATCGGTGAGGTCATCGCTGACGCCATCGACAAGGTCGGCAAGGACGGCACCGTCACGGTCGAAGAGTCCAACACCTTTGGCATCGAGCTCGAGCTCACTGAAGGTATGCAGTTCGACAAGGGTTACCTCTCGCCGTACTTCGTAACCGACGCCGAGCGTCAAGAAGCAGTACTCGAAGACGCGTTCATCCTCTTCACCAGTGGCAAGGTCTCTGCAGTGCACGACCTCGTCCCGGTGCTCGAGAAGGTAATGCAGTCGGGCCGTGCGCTACTCATCATCGCCGAGGACGTCGAGGGTGAAGCTCTCGCGACACTCGTCGTCAACAAGATTCGTGGCACGTTCACATCGGTCGCCGTGAAGGCGCCAGGTTTCGGTGAGCGTCGAAAGGCCATGCTCCAGGACATGGCGGTCTTGACGGGCGGCACCGTGATCTCTGAAGAGATCGGTCTGAAGCTCGACACCGCAACCGTCGACCTCTTGGGTCGCGCTCGTCGCATCGTCGTCACCAAGGACGCAACGACCATCGTCGACGGTGCGGGTTCCGCCGCTGACGTCGCGGGTCGCGTCGCGCAGATCAAGCGTGAGATCGAAGACACCGACTCCGACTGGGACCGCGAGAAGCTCCAAGAGCGTCTCGCGAAGCTCGCCGGAGGCGTTGCGGTCGTCAAGGTTGGCGCCGCGACTGAGGTCGAGCTCAA
>JAJXXA010000091.1 GCA_021781335.1 Actinomycetes bacterium | reverse complement strand
GGTCGCGGCGGGCGACTCGTCGTTGACGAGGTGGACCGCGCGTCGGGTGACGCCCTGAGCACCCTGCTCGCCGTCACTGATTCGATCGAGTCGGCGAGATGGCGAAACCCCGAGACCGGCGAGTGGGTGCGACCCGGCCCAGACTTCTCGGTCGTCATGACGACCAATCTGGAGGAACTCAGTTCGATACCCGCCGCACTTCGTGACCGCTTCGCCGTGGCGATCCGCATCACGCACCCTCACGAGGACGCGCTCGTCTCGCTGAGTGCTGACCTTCGATACGCGGCACTCGTTGGTTCGAGCACCGAGGCGACTCGGCGGGTCTCACTTCGCAGTTTCTACGCCTTTGACCAACTGCGCCTGCACCTCGGCGCCGAGCGGGCCGCCCACCTTGTTTTCGGTGTCGAGCGATCAGAGTCGGTCCTTGACGCGCTTCGGATTCGATCCCTCGAATGAAAGTGCCGGCGTATCCCGAGTTCGTGAGCGAACGAGAGGACCGGTCACTCGAGGGACCATGGCGCGTGCGCGAGGGTTCGACGAATCGTGGCGGAGCGAGCTGTGATCTCACCAATCGCGTCCTCGAGGTCCCCCTGGGCGAGGGCGTACTCGAGCGACTGGTGCGCGCACACGAACTGGTGCACGTGCGCGTGAGCCCCAGCACGATCTTGTACAAGAGCGCCTTTGACGTGTCGCCGCGCTCTCTCGAGTGTGCGGAGGAGTTGCGCGTGAACACATTGCTGAAACGTCTCGGGTTCGCCACCGAGTTGTTGACCGATGGGAGCGAGAAGGCGGCCGGTGCACGTGTTGCGCGAGAAGGCGCGTGGGGAGAGGCGCTCGGGTTCCTGCTCGCGGTCATTGGCACGGGAGGTGAACGCGGGTACCTGGCGGGCGTTAGACGAGAGCAACCCACGTGGATCGCCGGACTTCGAGCGCTGAAGAAGCGGGTGGTGCGGATGCTCGACGAGTGCAGTACGTCTGAGCTCGGTGACACGAGCGATGATGGGGGAGGCCTGCCTCGCGGTTACGCAGTGACGGTGGCGATGGCGCGCCTCGTGGACGCGGCGGGGACGGCGAAGATTCCTGTGGGCAGCGAGGCGCTTCGACAATTTCGTCGTTCTCTCGAGCCCGGGGGTCGACGAGCGCCGTCTGGGCGCTTCGCCCCCTTGTGTTTTGGGGCGGCCGAGGAATTAGAACACCGTGAGCGGGGGCAGCCGCGCTCCCGCTACAAGCCGTCGGTCAGTGGGACGGTGATGCGCTATCCGGGTCGGCTCCTCACTGACGATCTTCGACGTGCGTTCGCCGCCAAGCGGGCGACCGGGGGTGGCGTCATCATTGTCGACCAGTCGGGGTCGATGGACATCACGGCCGACGACCTCGAACAGCTCTTGGTACGCGCACCAAACGCGCTCATCATTGGCTACAGCCATAGGCCGGGCGACCCTGGCGTCACGAGCAACGTGTGGGTACTGGCGACGCGTGGCGGGGTGGCGCGGTCCCCGCACGTGGGCAACATCGGCAACGGGGTCGATGGACCCGTGCTTCGTTGGGCTCTCACTAGGCGCGTTGCTCGTGAGCCGGTGATCTGGGTTACCGACGGTCAGGTCACCGACTCCAACGATCACCCCTGCGCCCAGCTGAGCGAAGAATGTGCGCGTCTCGTGCGCGAGCATGGCATCGTCATGGTGCGCACCCTTGATCTGGCCACTCCGGCGCTCGGATGTCACAGGCCCTTCGTATCGTCTGAGTTCGGCAGGGTCGGTAGGAAGTTGGACGAGATCAGGGCTTTGAGTAGTTCCTGAGTCGATCTCGAAAAAACTTGCACCGAACACCTGTTCGCCTTATGATATACGAACAGGTGTTCGATATAGGTCAGGAGTCACCGTGGCTGCAGTGCAAAGAATCGACGAATCGTGGATTCACGAGGTTGATAACACCCCATATCTGCGCGTAGTGACCTCGACACCGACGCCACTTCGCACGGGGCCGAGTCTGGCGCAGCGACGAGCGAGGCGCGCGAGGATGCTGGCGCGACGTCGCCGGACCCTGGTGGTGATGGCGCTCGTGGCGGGACTCGCCATCTTGGCCATTCCTGGGCACGCATTTGGTGGAATTACGGGATCGGGACTGCCCACGGATCTCGCCACCAGCGCCGATCTCGCTTCTGGCATGCAGTACGTTGTTCAACCCGGCGACACCGTGAGCTCGATTGCGCGCATGGTGAACCCGCTTGATCCCGCCGGCGCACGTCGAGACCTCGTGCGCCAGCTCGGTTCGAGTGTCGTCGTCGCCGGCGAGCACGTGCTCATCCCGTAAATTTCAAGGTAATGGGGTGTATCGTGAGTGTCGTGCGCTGTCCCTACTGTGCTGCAGATGACGATCGCGTCGTTGATTCCCGGCTGGCCGAGGATGGCGTCGCCATTCGCCGACGTCGTGAATGCTCAGCCTGCGGCCAGCGCTACACAACGTTCGAACGGGTTGAAGAAGCCACGCTCTTTGTGGTGAAGCGATCGGGTGAGCGAGAGCCCTTTGATCGAGAGAAGATCCTCGCGGGTGTGCGCTCGGCGTGCAAGAACCGCCCCGTCGACGAAGAGACCTTGGCCGAGATGGTCCTGTCGGTCGAGGAGAGCATGCGGCTCTTGAACCGTGACGTCACCAGTGAAGAGGTCGGGGTCGCCACGCTCGACGCGCTTCGTGACGTCGACGATGTTGCCTACGTGCGATTCGCGTCGGTCTATAAGGGCTTCGAGGGCACCGAAGACTTCGCGCGCGAGATCGGCATGCTCGTGAAGACGACCGCACCCAAACTGCGCAGCTGACGTGCGCGTACTGCGAGTACAGCCGAAATCGGCAATGGCGATCTACGCCCACCCCGATGACGCCGACGTCGCCGCCGGGGGCGTGCTTGCGCAGTGGGCCCTGGAAGGATGCGCGGTGCACCTCGTTGTGGTGTGTGACGGGTCCAAGGGCTCTCACGTCCCCCAGGTCGATGTCCGGTCACTTCGTGAGGTACGCCGCGAGGAGTTGCAGCTCGCCTCAGACGTGCTGGGCGTCACGACCATAGAGTGTCTCAACCACGTCGACGGTGCGGTCACCAACGATGAAGCACTGCGTGCGACCCTGGTCGGACTCATTCGCCAGCACCGTCCCGAGGTGGTGGTGGGTCCCGATCCGACGGCGACCTTCTTTGGTGGGGTCTACGTCAATCATCGCGACCATCGTGAGACCGGATGGGCCTTGCTCGATGCGGTCGCGCCCGCGGCGGCGATGCCCCTGTACTTTCCTGAAAAGGGTGAGGCGCACCAGGTGAGCCAACTCCTGCTCAGCGGCACGCACGAACCAGACGTCGTCATTGACGTCTCGCGCACAATCGACACCAAGGTGAAGGCGGTACTCGCGCACGCCTCACAGATAGCGGGCGACGCCGAGGGCATCCGCGACGTGGTCTACGGGCGTGCGGAGCAAGCGGGTCGTCCGGTCGGTCTTGGATTCGGTGAGGCCTTTCGCAGTGTCGAACTCAGCTTCTGAGGATCCCGGGCTCGACGAGGCGCCCATACTGCACATCGATCTCGACGCGTTCTTCGCGTCAGTAGAGATACTCGACGACCCCTCGCTGCGAGGAAAGCCGGTGTGCGTGGGCGGCTCGGGTGATCGCGGGGTCATCGCGAGCGCCAGTTACGAGGCGCGTCGCTTCGGGGTGCGAAGTGCGATGGCGAGCGTTGTGGCGCGCCGGACCTGTCCGGGTCTCATCATCCTGCCCGGTCGTTTCGATCGCTACGAAGCGTATTCGCGTCGTTTCCACGACATCGTGCGCGATCTCACCCCCGATTTCGAGCCCATTGGTCTGGACGAGGTTTTTTGTGACCTGCGCAGTCTGCGACGCCTCGGGGTGCGACCGGTGTCGGCCGCGAACGAGCTTCGCGCTCGGATTTCGAGTGAATTGGAGCTGCGCTGCGGCGTGGGGCTGGGTCGCAACAAGCTCTTCGCGAAGTTGGCGTCCAAGCAGTCAAAACCTCGGGTCGTGGGCGGTCGACTCGTCGAGGGCGCGGGGGTCTTTTGGGCGAGTCGCGAGGTGGAAGACAGGTGGCTCGCCGAACTGCCGGTACGCGCTCTTTGGGGTGTTGGCCCCGCGACCGCCTCGAAGCTGGAAAAACTGGGTCTGCAATGGGTGCGCGACCTCTCGCGTGTCGATGAGGAGACCTTGGCCCACCACGTGGGCCCGGCGATGGCCGCATCGCTGTTCGCGTACGCGAAGGGCGAGGACCTGCGTGAGGTGGTGGTGGAGCGAGCGCTCAAATCGGTCGGGCGTGACCAGACGTTCGCCAAGTCGCTCGAGGGCATCGACGAAGTGCTCGAAATGAGCAAGGCACAGGCCGCGGTCGTGGCGAGGGCACTGCGTCAAGAATCGCGGGTGGCGCGCACTATCAGCGTTGTCGTGCGATTCGACGACTTGACGAGCGTGTCTCGTTCCCAGACGCTCTCGTTCGGCATCGACGACGAGGTCTCGATCGCGGCGATCGCCGAGGCGCTGTTGCAGTCGCTCGAACTTCGCCAAGCCGTGCGCCTGCTCGGCATCCACGCCTCGTCGTTCCTCGAGCGTGAGAAGAACCAGGTCCAGTTGAGCTTCGCGATCGAGACGAGCACCGACGACGCGCGCGAGAGGGCGACCGCGTTGTCGAGAGAGCGCCAGACCGGTAGCGAGGCGCTACGCGACGCGCTCGACGAGGTGCGTCGACGTTTCGGTCGTGCGGCACTTGGCACGGCGGCCGAACTGGGCGACGAGGGCATCCACGTCGAGACCCAACGCGGGAGTCACGCCTTTGGACCTGGTGACGCTAGGCGGTGATCGACACCAACGTGCCAATGGGCGTGTGGGGCCAGACGGTCTTGGCCGACGCGAAGGGCATCTCTACGCACCCGAGACTTTGGGGCCATCCGTAGGTGGAGCGGATGAAGCCGTGCAGCGCATCACCGCCGTTGAAGTAGGAGACCCAGGGGATACCGGGGTCGCTGTAGTGGCTACCGTCAGGGTTGGTGCCCGACATGGTCTGGCTGGTGTAGCGCAAGTACACGGGATACGTACCGAGGGCCGTTGGCG
>JAJXXA010000002.1 GCA_021781335.1 Actinomycetes bacterium | reverse complement strand
TGAGGTTGTTCGTGCTCTGGGAGTACGGGTACTGGCTCGAGGTCGTATAGGCGTCAAGTACGTACTGCACCGACCCGTTCGCGATGACCGCGTAGGGCTGGCTGTCAAAGGTCAGGAACGGTGCGGCCTTCTGGGCCATCTGGGCGACGTCTCGCACGAACAACACGCGACTCTGAGGCGTGATCTGATTCGAGATCAAGAAGTTGAAATCTCCCAGACGAAGCGCCAGGGCCGCGCGCGAGAAGAAGCCGCCAACCGCGACACCGCCCTTGCCGTGGTAGTGCGACTCGACGGGCTGTCCGGCTTGGGGACCGCTGTTCACCTGGTAGTCGAGCTCGAGCTGTTTGGTGTTGGCCACCACCCAGCCCGGGTCGTTGATGCCGAAGTAGATGTTCGGCTGGGTGAGCGTGGGCATGCCGTTAGTGGATACCGGAGGGACGTTCGACACTACAAAATTCGGGTTACCCGTTGTCGAGTCGACAGTGTTTGCCTGGATAACGGCGGCACCCTCGCCGTGGGTGTACTGCAGATGTGTGTTCACCCAGCTCGGCGAGGGAAGATTCGCGGTGTTCAACTGGCGCGCGCCGATGAGGACCGGGGTGACCTGGCCGTTGATGACGTAGCGGTCCACGGAGAGCGTCGTGAACGAGTAATACGAGCGGATTGATTGACGTCGCGTCACCGTCGCGAGGGCGATCTGCGAAGACGGGTCCCACAGTCGAATATTGGCCAACGTCGCGGCATCGGCCTTCACCTGTCCAGCGGTGACTGCGGTTGCGCCAGCGAACGTGTGGTACTTGACGTTGTCGATGCCGTACGCGGCGCGCGTAGCGATGATGTTGCGCTGGATGTAGGGCGATTCGAGTGAACCCTGCGCGGGACTCACCTTAAGGGTCTGCAACAGCGTCGGGTAGAGCACACCGATCACCAGGGCCACGAACACCCAGAGACCAACGGCCACTGCGGGCAAGGACCAACCACGAGATCGCACGTTGAGCAGCAAGATGACCGCGGCGGCGAGCGAGAGGAAGAAGAGGATCGTCATCGCGGGCATGCGTGCGTGCACGTCGGTGTAGCCCGCACCCTGTACGTACCCGTTGGTCGAGTTCACGAGTTCCCATTTCGCGATCACGTACCCGGCGGCCTTCAACAACGCGATCGCGGCACCGATGGCCGAGAGGTGCGCCTTCACGCGCGGGTCCACCCGTGGCGTCGCGCGCGTTGCCCTGATCCCGCCGTTCAGGTAATGGAACACCGTGGTGATGATGAGGATCACGAACAACGAGACGAGCGACCAGGTCACGATGAAGGACATGAAGGGCAAGGTGAAGATATAGAAGCCCAAGTCCTTGTGGAACATGGGGTCCTTGATGTGAAATGACTGTCGGTGGACGAACAGGAGGTAGGTCTTCCACTGCCCCGTCGCGTTGAGGCCCGCCACCAGTCCCGTGATCAGCGCGATCAATGCGTAGATGCGACCCGCGTACGGGCGAACCACGTTCTGGAACCTGCGTACGACCTCGTCTTCGGGTTCGAAGGTGAGATTACGTGCTCCGAAGCGGTCGGTGAGAAAGAGGTTGCCCCACATGATGGCGAAGAAGAGTGCACCAAACGCAATGGCCAGTCCGACTTTGGTGACGAACAAGGTGGAAAAGACGCTGCCGTAGCCCGCCTGGGTGAACCACATCTGATCGGTCCAGAGCACGGCCAGGCTGCGCAGTGACAAAAAGCCGATGAAAAGCACTCCAACCAGGAGTCCCACCCAGAAACGACGCGAAAGTCTCCCTAAACGTCGAGGGCTGGCGGGTACATCGGTGGGGCTACGCACACAGTGAGCCTAGGCCGTTTTTCACACCGGTACGACCGCGCACGCGCATCCCGCGTGCAGCGGCGGATACTGCGAGCCGCTCGGAAAGTTCTGGCCCGCGAGGCGCTCGCCCGACGCCGCGTCCAGAGCACAAGCGTCACACGGCGCGTCATTGAGGGCCGCGAGGAATCGCACCGAACGCCCCTGGGACGCACTGATGACGCCCAGGTGAAAGGCGCGGCGCGCCGCATCAGTACAGAGCCGCTCAACGCGAGCGCCACGCCACTCCTTGTACGCGGCGTTGGCCCGATCGGGTCCGTCTCCGTTGCCATCGGCGAGGATGCGCTTTCGAATCGCCAGCACGATTGTCACCGCGAGGTCCGCCGAGCAGTCGGTGATGCCTTTGCGGTTCACCGGCCCCGCGCTGGCACCGGCTTCATCGAAGGCGAACTGCACACCCGCCGCCGCCGCATCAGCCAAGGCGTCAAGGGCCGCATCGGCGTAGCGGGCACGTTGGGTGTGTTCGTCCTCGAGCTCGGTTGTGATCATGCCCTTCACGTCGCGAAGTCGTTCCAGCATGATGTTCTGATCGTCCTGCAGCGCCCGCTTGACCTTTCGTGTCAAGACGGCGAGCGACTCGTCAAGTGCCTGGTCGCGTCGAGCGAAGAGCTCGCTCGACGGCGTTTCGGGCTTGTGCGATGGTGCCGTCGCCTTGCGCGGTGCGGGAACGGTCGCTCCGCGTTCTTCGAGTGTCGCCTTTCGGAGTCGGGCGAAGATCTCGTTCACCACGTCAGTGCCGCTCGTATCCTCGCTTAAGGCGTCGTGAGCAAGCGGCGCGTCGGGCGCGTCGGGCGCCTTGGCGGGTTTGCGAGGCTTCGGCTTCAATTGCTCATCGACGTCGGGCGCGGGGGCCAGGGTTACATCGGGCACGGCACGAAGTGGTGTACCGGCGAGGAGTTCCTCCTCGGTCGGCTCGGGTGGTGCCGGGCGAAGGCGCAGGGCCTCGAGGGCGGCGCTGCGTGCGGACTCGTCGGACCCATTGATGCCATCGAGAATATGGTCGACCTGCTCGCGTATCGTGCCGACGAACGAACCAAGCGAGTCTCGCGCGGCGCGCAATTGCTCGATTTGGAGATGCAGTGCCTTTCGGCGAACGGCCAGGTCGTTCAATACTGTCTTACGCGCTTCGTTCGCCTGTTCGACAATGGCACGACCTTGCTCGCGGCCACGCTCCACCAGCGCTTCACCGTTCACCTTCGCCGACTCGATGAGACGTTCCGCGGCGAGGCGCGCGTCGTGATCGATGTGGGCCGCCGCCGCTTCGGCGTCCGAGATCAATGCGGCCGCACGTTCTTGTGCCTCGATGAGGTGTCCCGCGCTTCGTTGTTGAGTCTCTGAAAACACCTGCGCGCTGCGCTCTTGGGCCTCAGCGGTGACCCGACCCGCTTCCTCGTGGGCCGAGCGAAGGATGGCTGCACTTTGTGCGCCGAGGGCGCTCGCGAGCGTGGCCTCGTCGAAGGTGGGATTCGCCAATTTGCGCTGGGCTTCAGAAAGTTGCTCCTGCAACTCTCGAATTCGGTTCTCCAGGTGCCCCATTTCGCGCGCGACGGCCTCAAGGTGTAACCGGACCTCTTGAGGGTCGACACCACCTTTTCTGATCGGCGTGAAGTTCGTTCGAACTATTTCGGTCGACGATTGGCGCGTTGTGGAGAGAATTCGGCGTTCGTCCATTCCTTCAAGACTACGACCTGGAGGGTCCCAAAAATGACTTAGCGCGGCTGGGTGATGGGAATCGGCCTCGCGCCGCCGATACGTTCGAGCGCCTTGAGCACTTGGGAGAGCGTCGTGACACCTACGATTCGAAGTCCGGCGGGTGCATTTGCGGTGGCGGCGGCGACCTCGACACGCGGCACAAAGAAGTACTTGGCCCCCGCGTCAGCGACCGCCACGGTCTTTTGAGCCACGCCACCCACGTCCCCGACGTTGCCGAATCGGTCAATGGTGCCCGTCGCGGCGATGCGGTGGTGGCCGGTGAGTGACCCTCGACTGAGACTGTCGATCAGCGACAACGTCATGGCCAGACCCGCCGAGGGGCCGCCGATGTACTTGGTGTCGATCGATATACGTGCGGGGAACTGGTACTGCACACCATCCTCGAGGGACAATCCGAGCCACGAACGGGCGGGGCCGGTGACGCCCGGGCAACCGCTCGAGAGTGATTGAGTCGGGGTCGTCGTGGTCACTCGCAGCGTGGTCACGCTCGAGCGCGTGATGTCGCCGGCGCCACTGATATGCGCGCGTCGAATTTCGAGGGCGATACGCGTCCCGGGGGCGAGATCGTGGACGAGGGCCTCGAGTTGACACGTGTCGTGGACCTTGACGCCGTTGGCACCGACGACCTCGTCGGCGACCTTGATCGACGCCTTGGCGGCCGGCGAATTGGTGACCACGCCGTTGACCACGGCGCCGGTGGGCTGCGCGCGCAGGTGCCAACCGAGACTGGTGAAGGCCGCCACCTCGGCGCTCTGTTTCGAGTCAGCCATCTCGAGGAACCCTTGGGCCACGAGTTGGCTCGACGGTATCCCGGGCTCGAGGATCTGATCCCCGCTCAAGAAGGCGACGTGACGTTGGAAGTGCATGATGATGTACTGCCACGCGCTCAGTCGCTGGAGGTATACGTCGGTGAGCATGATGGTGTCGTGATGCGTATCGACCGGCAATCCTTTGATGCTGATAAGCGGCTGCACGGGCGTCGCGTCGCCCGGCGTCAAGGCGTACTCGTTCAGCGTCCAACGCTGCAGCACCCCAACCACCACGAGGGCGAGGACGACCACCAGCGCCCCGGTGAGAAATCGACGCAGGTAGATTTGAGATGATGAAAGTAACTTGTGCCAGTCGATGAGCCAACGCTACCGGAGTCGCTCGCCGAGCGGCTCGTGCGCGCGGGCTTCAGTGACACAGGGGAGTTCGACGGGTCCATCATCGAGGGTCTGGATTCCAGCGAGCCGCGTCATCGCGTCCTGGCGCTTCGAGCCGGGGCCCGACGTCAGATACTCACACCCGAGCAGTGGCGCCACGCGCTGGGCGACCCCGAGGTCAGCGTTCGTCGTGACGCGCTCACGCTGCTCGCCTACGAGATCATCGACTTCAACGAAGTGGCGCCGATCGTGATCGAGGCGCTCGAGGACGATGAACCGCTCGTGGTCGACGCCGCGATCTTCGCGCTCGCCGAGCATCTCTACGCCGACGCGGTCGTTCGAGTGAGTGAGCTCGCCCTCACCCACGACGACCCTCGCTGTCGCGAGACGGCGATCGCGGCGCTCGGTGCCTTCGGGGACGAACGGGGTCGTCACGCAGTGCTCGCGGCGCTCG
>JAJXXA010000135.1 GCA_021781335.1 Actinomycetes bacterium | reverse complement strand
AACCTGATCCGCTCGATGCCATCGATGGCACCGAGCTCACGCAGCAACTGCGCGAAGAGCGGTCCACGTTTGGTGATGTCACGGCCGTAGGAGTTCACGTTCTGTCCGAGCACGGTGATCTCGCTGACCCCAGCACTCGCCAACATCTGCGCCTCTTGTACGAGATCGGCCAGTGGTCGGCTGATCTCCTCGCCCCGCACGGCCGGCACGATGCAGTACGCGCACGTGTTGTCACAGCCGGTCTGGATCGTCATCCACGCGGCGAACGCGAGCTCGCGCACGGCGTACAACGCCGGGGCCATGTCACGGTTGGCCTCGGGGTCGGGTGCGTCGAGAATCTCGATCTGGGGGCCGTCGCTACGTGCTTTACGAAGCAGTGCCGGCGCGGAGGCCAAGTTGTGGGTGCCAAAGACCACGTCGACCCACCCCGCGCGCTCGAGTATCTCGCTTCGATCCTTTTGCGCCATGCACCCGCCGACGGCGATCTGCATGTCGGGGCGGCTTTCCTTCAGCGCCTTTAGTTGGCCGAGAGCGCTGTAGAGCTTGAGGTCGGCGTTCTCACGGATCGTGCAGGTGTTGAAGATGACGACGTCAGGTTCCTCACCCGCACCCACCGGGCTCAGACCGTCGGCCACCATCAGGCCGGCCAGGCGTTCAGAGTCGTGTTCGTTCATCTGACACCCAAAGGTGCGAATAGCGAACGTCTTGGGCGCAACCACGCGTTCCAGCCTAATGGTGGCGTCGACCAGTGCCCAGCGACTCACCTAGGGTCGAGTCCACGGACGACTCAGTGCGGGACGGGCTCGGCGTTTCGAGCTTGGTCGAGCGTGACGCCGATGCCCGCGACCATCACCGAACACAGCCCGACGAGCGACCACCCGGTGACGCGTTCACTCAAGAGGATCCACCCCACCGCGAAGGCGATCGCGGGTTCGAAGGACACGAGCACCCCGACGATCGAAGGCTTCAGGCGTCGCAGGGCCTGGAGTTCAGCGCCGAAGCCGAAGACGATCGAGGCAATCGCCACGATCACCAACCGGCCAAAGACGTAGGGGTGATGCGCGAGGATCATCGTTGAGCCGAGTGAGAACGGCAAGGTCACCAGACTCGAGATCATCATCGAGACGGCGAGTCCGCCGAATCCGGTTGTCGACCCCCCTACACGGTGCGACGCGAACAGATACGACGCCCATCCCACCCCCGCGCCGACGGCGAAGAGTCCGCCCGTCAACGTCAGGCCGCCGCCCGGATGAGAAAGGGCCACCACGCCGAACGCCGCGATCAACGCGAAGCCGCTGTGACGCCAGCTGCGCTTACCCAGTACCGCCACCATGAGCGGACCCAAGAATTCGATCGTGACCGCACTCCCGAGGGGGATCCTCGCAATCGCCTGATAGAAGGACATGTTCATGAACGCGGTCGACACACCGAGCGCAATCGCACCTATCCATTGGTGGCGCGTCCACTTGAGCACTCGAGGGCGCGTGAACGCGAGAAGTACGACGGCCCCGATGAGAAAGCGCCACGCGCTCGATGCGGACGGACCAATGACGAGGAACACGGGGCGCACCACCGCTGACGTCCACGGGAAGATCGTGGCGCCCACGAGCACGAACCCGACGCCGAGCAACGATTCGCGTCGTGAATGCGAACTCGCCGCGTTCAAAGAACGACCAGGCCGGTGCGATCCGCTTCGAGTGTCAACACCGTGCCCGGCACCGAGTGCGCCGAGAGGAATTCACGGGCGGCGAGCGCGACGTCGTGGACCGCGTCACCGAGGCACAGGCCGAGCATGGTCGAACCAGCACCAGACCAGCACGAACCCGACGCCCCCGCTTCACGCAAGGTCTCGAGCAGCGGTGCGGCGAAGCTCAACAACGACATGCGATAGGGCTGGTGGAGTGTGTCGTCCATGGCCGAGGACACGAAGCTGTGATGGTCCGCGAGCCCGGCGATGAGCAAACCTAAGGAACTCAGATTGTGCACGGCGTCACTGAAGGGCACCGAGCTCGGCAACACCCGCCGTGCATCACTCGTCGCCAATTCTTCGTCGGGTATCACCACGACGAAATGCCAGTGGTCGTCGAGCGCGAGCGAACGCGCGATGATGCCGTCACGTTCGTGCACGCTCGCCACGACCAGACCCCCCAAGAGTGACGCCGCCGCGTTCTCCGCGTGACCATCGACCTCGGTCGCGATGGCCAGTGGATCGCTCGAACCCGCGGCAGCGGCGGCCGCGAGCGCGAGCGCCGCAGACGAGCCGAGTCCTCGCGACAGCGGGATCGCGGAGTTGACGTGCATGGAGAAGTTGCTGTGACCAAGTACGCGAGACGCGACCACCGCACCCAGATGCCGCTCGTCGTCGAAGCGTCCGGCACCAAAACCCTCGCTTGAGATCGAAAAGCCGTCTGACAATTCCAGTCGGACTTCAACGTAGAGGTTAAGGGCAACGGCCAGAGCGTCAAAGCCTGGGCCCAGGTTGGCGGAACTGGCGGGGACTCTCACAAGCATGGATTCAGCGTAGGCGTTGCCACAGTGACGGTGGTGAGACAGGTGCACCCGCCACCAGCGCGATCCTCTCGAGACGCCTCGCGTGGACAATGAGCCACCCTACGCGCTGACCTCGACGAATGGAGTGTGTGAAGTGCTCAAAGACCACTGACACCGGAAGGCTGCCTTGGACGGGCCACCAATGAAATGAGCTGGAGCGCGCACTGAGCACGGGCACCGTGTGCGCCCAGCCAATACGACCAACGACGTCACCCGTGGCGAGCGAGAGCGTCCTCTCTCCCGCCACGGCCGACTGGGCGAGTGCCAGCGCCGCGTCACCAGCGGGGCCGAGGAGGTTGCCCCCACGCTGGTCGAGCACAACGGCGTAGGCGGTGTGCATCTGGGTCCCGTCGAGAAACTGCATCGCCATGACGTCACACCCGCCGGCGGCGAGCGTACGACCCGACTTCACGCCGATCACATGATCGACCCCGACGTACGGGGTGTAGGAGCCAACGGTGCCCGCGACGGGCAGTGTGACACTGGTCTGGGCGACGATGGAACGTACGAGGGGCGACTTCATGAGTTGCGCGGCCAACAGTCCTTGGTCGAGTGCGGTCGACACCGATCCGGGGTCGTAGCCCGACGGGTCCACGTAGTGCGTACCAACGAAACCCATCGACGCCGCGGTCTGATTCATCAACGCGACGAAGTTGGCACTGGAACCCGCCACCATGTTGGCCAATAAGACCGAGTAGTTATTGGCTGAATGCACCAAGAGTCCGTCAAGGAGGTCGAACTCGCAGAGTTGCTCGCCCACGCTCACCAACGCGTTTGACTGGTCGCTTTGGATCATTGCGTGGTACGTCGCCACGTCTGCGGCGCTCACCGTCATGCACGGACCCGTTTCACCAATGCTGAGCGGGAGCTTCTTTAACACCACGTACGCGGTCATCATCTTGGTGAGGCTCGCAATGGGCAAAAGACTGTTGTTGTGGCTCAGGGTGACCCCGAGCGACGGCACGATCAACGCGGCGCTGCCGCTCTCGGGCCAGGCGATCTTCGCACGGGTCGTCTCGGGCACCCGCAAATCGAGTCTCGCTCGAGACATCGGGTGCATCAGCGGCAACTGCATGGCGATGATGATCGCCGACGCCAGTGCCGCGCCGAGGATCATGGCGAACAGACGCGTCCAAAGCCCGCGACGGTACGACGGACGAGAGGAGGGACGGCGGGCCACGGACTAGAGCGACGACTGCTGGTCGTATTCTTCGAGCGTGATGAGGACCTTTCGCGCCTTGGAGCCGTCGCCGGGCGCCACCACGCCTTCTTGTTCGAGTTGGTCCATCAAGCGCCCCGCGCGAGCGAATCCCACTCGCAACTTTCGCTGCAACATCGACGTCGAACCCGACTGGGTTCGTATGACGAGTTCTCGGGCTTGACGAAGGACCTCGTCGTCAGCGTCGTCGCCCGTTGACGACCCCGACGACGAGCGGCTCGCGGGGAGATCGAGGGCCACGACCGTCTCGCGTCGACCGCCCTGCGCGCGCCAGTTCTCGACGACCCGCCGGACCTCGTCTTCTGAGACCCACGGTGACTGCAGTCGACGTGCGATGTTGCTCGAGGCGGTGACGAGCAGCATGTCACCCTTGCCAATGAGCCGCTCGGCTCCCGCTTGATCGAGGATGACCCGACTGTCGGCGAGTGACGACACGGCAAAGGCCATGCGGCTGGGCACGTTGGCCTTGATGACACCGGTGATGACGTCGACGCTCGGACGCTGCGTCGCGAGGACGAGGTGAATACCGACCGCGCGCGCCATCTGGGCAATACGAACGACCGATTCTTCGACGTCACGTGCGGCCACCATCATCAGGTCGTTGAGCTCGTCGACCACGATCACGATGTAAGGCAACTGCTCGGGTCCCGGTGACGCTTCGACGTCCGAGGCGAGTCCCGTCGCGCGCTCGACCGCGTCAGCGACCTGCTCTCGAATGCTCGGCGCGGGTGTCAGTTCGCCACGAAGCACCATCTGCTGGTAGCTCGTGATGTCGCGCGCGCCACACTCGGCGAGCAGGTCGTAGCGACGCTCCATCTCCTTTACGGCCCACGCCAGGGTCGCCGCGGCCTTCTTCGGATCGACCACCACTGGCGCCAAGAGATGGGGCAAGTCGTTGTACTGTCCCATCTCAACGCGCTTGGGGTCGATCAGCAAAAGTCGCACCTGATCGGGTGTGGCGCGCATGACGAGCGAGGTGATGAGTGAATTGATGCACGAACTCTTGCCCGCGCCGGTCGCACCCGAGATGAGTACGTGGGGCATCTCACCGAGATTTACCACGACGGTCTTTCCCGAGATGTCGCGGCCAATTGGCACGTCGAGCGGATGTGTCGCCGCCACGGCTTCATCGGCGGCGAGCAGGTCACCGAGCGCCACCAGCGAGCGTTGACGATTGGGCACCTCGACCCCGATCGCGGAGCGGCCGGGGATCGGCGCCAGGATCCGCACGTCGGGCGACGCCATGGCGTACGCGATGTCCTTGTTGAGCGAGGTCACGCGCGCGACCTTGACGCCCGGACCGAGTTCCAACTCAAAACGCGTCACCGTGGGGCCAACGGTGTAGCCAACGAGTGTGGTCTCTACCCCGTGCGCCGCGAGGGCGTCCACGAGCTCACGTCCGGCGACTTCTGTCGCGGTGCGGTCCTGTCGCTGTTCTTTGGTTCGCTGGAGCAACGACGAGGGCGGTAACACCCATTCGCTCGCCATGATCGGATGCGACACGACCGGCGCGAGCTCACCGGGCGGATCGTACTGCGCGTCGGCGTCACTGGGTTCTCCGTAGGGCTCGTAGTCGGGCGCCTCGTCGTCGTAGGCGTCTTCTTCGCTCTCGTACCCACTGGGGTCGTCACGGTACGACTCGCCCTCGACGTCTGGGGGTGGCGCCGGTGAGAACTCGGGTGTCTGCGCCACGTCACGAGTACGCGAGCGCGGAGCCTCGGGCTCAACGTGCTCTTCATTTTCATCTCGCGCGCTCATCGGGCGAGCCGTCCACCACTTCGAGAACAGCCGGGCCAGCGCGCGCACGAACGCGACGGTCCCAGCGACGAGGGCGCGAAGTCCGATGCCGGTCACGATCATTATGGCAACCACGAGCAGCGCCAGCAGAACGACGACCGCGCCACCCACGCCGAGCGCCCGGTGCAACCCACCACCGACGAGCACGCCGATCCAGCCACCCCCGTGGCCCAACGCGGCGACCGTCGCGTGCACACCTGGGCGTCCACCCGCGAGGTCGCCCAACCCACACACGCTCACGAGTCCGAGCGCCAACCCCCACGCGAAGCGCGAACGTTCCACTTCGACCTTGCCCCAGACCAGCGCCACGCCGAGTGCCACGAGCAGCGGTGGCAAGAAGAAGCGGCCGACGCCGAAGAACAGTTTCAGCGCCTCGGATATCGCGCGACCGACCGGGCCGAGCAGACCCGCCTCGGCGAGTGCGGCCAGTAGACCAACGACCACCAGCACCACAATCCAGATGTCACGTTCGTGCCGCTGCCAGGGCGTGAGATTCTCAGGCTTCGCCGCCTTCTTGGGTGACGAGGCCCTCGACGGTTTCTTCACCGGCTTTTTCTGGTGTCGTGCGGCTGTCACAACCATCCAACTTACCGAACATGGGTTCGTAAGGTGTGCCAGACAAATTATGCTGCGAAAGTGAACTCTCTCCCTGACGACTCAACGCTCGAACTCGCGACGCGCCTCGGCGTGAACGCCCGGGTCGCCCGCGTGGCCTCGACCCATCAACTGAGTACCTCGGTCGCCGAGGTGCTGCTCGAGGTCGACCCCTCCCTCGCCGGCGTGGCGGGAAACGACGTCATGGTGCGCGTGCGTGACGCCGGGGGCAAATTCATCCGGCGCCGGTACTCGGTGCGCAGCGTTGACAACGACGCCTCGACCTTGACGTTGTGGGTGACGACCGACCACGACGGACCGGGCAGCTCGTGGGCGCGCCACGCGCAACCCGGCGACCTCGTCGACGTCATTGGACCCCGCGGCAAGATCCCCCTCGACCCGGATGCGGACTGGCACGTCTTCGTTGGCGACGCGAGCGGCCTCGGCGCCTTCTACCGGATGGCCCAGAGCATCGAGGCACCCGGTCGCGCCATCTTCATCGTCGAGATCGACCACGACGACGACGCGTTGACGGCCCCCTTCGACGAGGGCATCGGCGTGACGGGAATCTTCGTAGACCGACACGGACGCGCGAAGAACGACCCCGCCGGACTGTTGAGCGGTCTCGCGGCATTCGAATTCCCTCCCGATGAAGGACACGCGTACCTCTTTGGCGAGTTCTCGACGATTCGAGCCATACGAAGCGCCCTCCTCGATCGAGGAATGAGCGATGATCGCATCAGCTCCAAGGCGTTCTGGCGCGCCGGGCGAACCAACGCCGAGCACGGCGAACCCGACAAGAGCGAGAACTAGAAGACCACGACCGCGGCGAGCAGCACGGGCTGACGGCGATACTTCTGGCCGAGCAGGCGACCCGCGGCGCGCTGGACGACCTTGTTGAGCGATGCCGGGTCGCGGTCGCCTTCGCGTAACGCCACCTGGAGCGCGTCGCGCACCGCAGCGGTCACCGAATCGAGCAGGGCCTTGTCGTGCTCTCCTTCGAACCACCCGCGCGCGGTGATGCGTACCGGCTGGACGATCGTGCCGCTGTGCTGGTCAATACCGGCCGAGAACTGCAAGACGCCGTACTCGGCGAGCATGCGTCGCTCTTCCAGCGGTCGTTCGTCGAGGTCCCCGGCGCTGCCGTCGATGTAATGGAAACCGGCGGGCACCTGACCGGCACGACGGATGCCTGCCGTACTCACCTCGACCTGATCCCCGTCTTCACAGATCAAGATGTGCTTCTCGGTCAGTCCCATGGTCAAGGCGAGATCAGCGTGATGGACCATGTGGCGGTACTCACCGTGCACCGGCACGAAGTTTCGCGGACGCACCAATTGGTGATAGGTGCGAAGCTCGCCCTGACGAGCGTGTCCCGATGCGTGAACGGGTTCGTTGCCCGAGTGGATCACTTCAGTCCCCGCGCGATGCAGATCGTCGATGACGCGTCCTACCGACCATTCGTTGCCCGGTATCGGGTGCGAACTGAGTATGACCGTGTCATCACCGCCAACCTTGAAATTACGCGCGTCACCCCTCGAGAGCTTCGACAGTGCAGCGAGCGGCTCGCCTTGGCTGCCCGTGCATATCACGCACACCTCGCCCGGCTCGAAACTGTCCACGTTCTCGATGTCGATGAAATCCGAGGTCTCCACGCGCAACATGTGCAACTTGCGCGCCAGCTTGACGTTGGCCTCCATTGAACGACCCATGAGCGCGATCTTGCGGTTCTGTTCGAGCGCGACGTCGATGATCTGCTGGACGCGATGGATATGACTCGCGAAGCACGCTACGACCATGCGCCGCTTCGGTCGTTCGAGGAAGAGTCGACGAAGTGCGCCACCGACCGTTCGCTCCGAGGCGGTGAAGCCCGGCTCCTCCGCATTGGTCGAATCACACATCAGCAACGCGACGCCCTCATCGCCGAGGGCCGCGAGTCGCGCGATATCGGTGCGACGACCGTCGATCGGGGTCAAGTCGAGCTTGAAGTCACCCGAATGAACGATGATGCCGACCTTGGTTCGAAAGGCCAGTGAGTACGCGCTCGGCACCGAATGGGTGACGGGGATGAACTCCACTTCGAAAGGGCCGATGCGACGACGCTCCCCGTCGGCGACCTCGATGAAGGTCAAGTCTTTCGCGACCTTGGCCTCGGTGAGGCGGTGGCGAGCGAAGCCGAGGGTCAGCGCCGAACCGTAGATCGGCACGTTGATGTCCTTCACCAAGTACCGCAGGGCTCCCGTGTGGTCCTCGTGGCCGTGGGTCAGCACGATCGCGTCGACACGGTCTCGTCGTTCGATGAGCCAACGAAAGTCGGGCAGGATGATGTCGACGCCGTACATGTTGGGCTCGGGGAACATGAGTCCCGCGTCGACGACCACGATTCGACCGTCTTGTTCGAGTGCGAGACAGTTACGCCCGATCTCGCCGAGGCCACCGAGGAACGTGACCCGGACAGAGTCTTTAGCCACGTTGCACGCGCAGTCTGTCGACGACCTTGGCGGCCGACGCGTCGAGCACCTTGTCGCCAGGACCGAGCGGGTAGCGACACTCACCCACCTCGAACTCGAGCGAGCGAAGCGCGGCCTTTGACGGCATGGGGTTCGGGTACTGCGAAGTGCTCTCGAACTCGTAGCTCTCATGCAAGCGTTCGTTGATCTCGCGCGCGGTGACCCAGTCACCCGCGTGGACCGCGCGCACCATCGCCTGGAACTCTCGCCCGGCCCAATGGGCCGCCACCGACACGATGCCGACGGCGCCGATCGCCATGAAGGGCAAGAGCATGCTGTCGTCACCGCTGTAGAGGTCGAGCGCGTCACCGAGCACGGCCTTGGTGTGCGCCGCTGACACCAGGTCGCCCGACGCGTCCTTTAACGCCACGATGTTCGAATGCTCGCGCACGAGCTCCACCGTCGTGGCGCTCTCAATCTTTCGACCAGTGCGAACCGGGATGTCATAGAGCATGACCGGCAGCGACGTACTCTCCGCAATGGCGCCCAGGTGCCCCGCGATACCGTGCTGATTCGGACGTGCGTAGGCGGGTGTCGTGGCGAGGATGCCCGCGACGCCCGTCGCTTCGGCCCGTGTCGTCAACGCAATCGAATGAGACGTGTTGGAAGAGGAGGTGCCCGCGAGGACCGGCACCGTGACGCTCTCGACCACGCACGCGAACAGCGCCAATTTCTCCTCGTCGCTCAGCGACCCACCCTCACCGGTGGAGCCGGCGATGACCAGACCATCGCTTCCTTCATCGACGAGATAACGCGC
This sequence comes from Actinomycetes bacterium, assembly GCA_021781335.1. Taxonomy (GTDB): domain Bacteria; phylum Actinomycetota; class Acidimicrobiia; order Acidimicrobiales; family RAAP-2; genus RAAP-2. The sequence goes on along the minus strand of JAJXXA010000135.1, from coordinate 11,467 downwards.
GAGATCGCTCGCAACGCTGAAATCTATGGAGCCGTCCGCCCCGAAAGGTGTCACCATCGCCGTGAGGACGGTGCCAAAGCGAGGTGAATTCATACCTCGAAACTACCAGTGATTGCCCTCAGGTCCGAGACGTCACTCACGCGAGCAGTGCGTCGATGCCCACGGTCAACTGCGCCGTGGGAGAGACCGCTCGCACGGCGAGCGCCACTCCTTGGACGAAACTCGTGCGATCGAACGAATCGTGACGGATCGTCAAACCCTCCCCGGGTCCACCGAAGAGTATCTCTTGGTGCGCGACGAGCCCCGGCAGTCGCACCGAATGGATCCGCACGCCATCACCGGCGTCACCCCCGCGTGTCCCTTCCAGCGTGAAGCGCTCGGTGGGGTCGACCGCGGGTTCGAGTCCAGCGCGGCGACGCGCGTCGATGATCGCGTGCGCACTCGTGAGCGAGGTGCCCGAGGGTGCGTCTCTCTTTTGATCATGGTGCAATTCAATGATCTCCACCCGTGAGAAATATGGCGCGGCCATGGCCGCGAAGCGCTCCGAGAGCACCGCTCCTACGCAGTAGTTCGACGCGATGATCACCCCGGTCCGCTCGCTCGCCGCCTCGACGTTGCTCATCTGATCACGATCGAGACCCGTCGCACCGACGACGAGGGGGCACGAATGCGCGGCGCACCACGCGGCTGACGCGACGACGCCGTCGGGGTTGGAGAAGTCGACGACGACGTCGACACCTGACGCATCGAAGTCATCGAGGCTGCGTGCAAAACGCGCGCCGAACAGTTCACGTGGCTCGTTGACGTCGACGAGCCCCACCACCGTGAGGTCCTCTAATGCCCCAAGGCCTTCGGCCAATGCTTGACCCATGCGGCCCGCGCCCCCGACGATTACCACTCGTTTCACGACTTCACCCTAGCTTTCGACCTTCGTGGTCCCCAGGCCAACGCTACGAACGCGCCGAGCATCACGACCCCGCCCGCGAACGAGCCGGCCAATCCGAGCTCGATGTGCGGTGCGTGGTAGTGAAAGTGCACCGTCCACACACCCGGCGGCACGATCACCTGTTGGATAAGCCCCGAGCGCACGACGTGCAACGTGATGGTGGCACCGGTGACGACATTGTGGCCCGTCGCGCGCCAGCCCGGGATCCAGCCCATTGAGTGCTTGAGAACGGTCGGGTGGGTCGCCTTGACCGTGACCCACGAGTCACCCCAGGAGGCGTCTTTGATGTTGGTGATACGCGACGTCGTCGAGTGCGAACCGAGCCACGAGCTCGGCCGCACTGAAGTCGCTCGAAAATACGACAACGGACCCTGCACCTTCACGAGACGCCACGCGTCTGACGAAAGGGCTTGCTGGAAGTGCGAGTCCAACTGGTAGGAGCGATTCGAATTGCGCACCCGCACCGTCGTCGAGGTGATGAGCGCACCCCCCGACGCGCTGAAGAGCACGCCCGCCGCCGCCGGCGTTGGCGCGAAGTGGAAGGTGGTCGTGGCGGCCCCGCGGGCACTCACGGGCTCGCCGATCGGCTGGTTGCGCGCGTTCAAGAGCCACGCGACGACCTCTCCGGGCGCCACGCTCTTGCCGCGTTCTCCCGTGATGCTCACCGATCCGACCGAGAGCAACTGACCGAAGTAGCGACGTTGGCTCGTCGAGCGCACGTTGGGCACGCACGGCGCGGGAACGGTTGTGGTGGGCGTCACTTCCCACGCCAACTTGTCCACCGAGATCACCACCGACGCCAGGCGCAGTTGATGGTAGACCCCCTTCGCAAGTTGACAGCCGTCGAGGCTGTAGAGCGGATGGGTGTCGGTGACCGCGCCGTACAGTTGATCGATCAGCGAACCGTACCCCTGGACGCTTGGAATCTTGGTGAAGACATTGAGGTTGGCGCCGCCGAGGTCTTGGAACATGTAGTGGTTCGCCCCCGAAGGATCGACCAGCGCGAAGCGGCCCTGCGCGCCGATCTGGGCCGCCACCGCCGCGCGCGAAGGCTCGATACTCGCGTGCCCCGCCAAGAATCCATCGGCACAAAAGACCGAGAAGACGACCAAGTCCACTGCGATGACGACGCTCAACCACCGCAGCATTGTCGCGCGCCGCAGTCCTCGTGACAGCACCGCTATCGCCGCCAGCGCGACGATCAGATGCAACGCCAGCGTCGGACGCTCGTAGTACTGCAGACCATTGGTCGGACGTTGGCCCAGTATCCAGGTGATGATCTGGGTACTGAAGACCATCATGGCCCCCGAGAGCACCGCCACCGCGATCGCCGGCGACAGGGTGATCCATTTTCGCCCTCCGACGAGACCCGCACCCGCGAAGTCACGCTCACTAAGGCGTTGCAAGAACCAGCCCAAGAGCACCGAGACGCCGAGGTCCACCAGGATTATGTTTCGACTCTGCAGGCGCGTACTGCCGTAGAGAGGGATGGCTTGGAAGAGGTGACCCACCGGCGTGAAGTTGCCCCAGGACGCGAAAAGGCCCACAACCACGAGCGCCACGTAGGTCATCCACTCTCGTTCGTGACCGCGCCACCCGCGGCGGGTGAGCCGCGACATATAGCCAGCCAGTGCTACCAGGGCAACGACGCCCGCGTACCCGGTGACCTCGGGCAGGTTGTAATTCACGAAATACGACGGCTGATGCGCCAGACCATTGCCGCCAAAGATGTCCGGGATCAGCAGCAGACTCGTCCAACGCACGCCGAGCGAGCCCGCGCCGTACCAGGCGTAGGTGAGACCGGTGCGCTGCGATTGATTGATGAACGCCCAGCCGGTGATCAACTGTGCGAGACCGATCATCACGCCCCACGCCATGGCGAGGGCCACGCTCATCACATAAGTGATCCGATTGGCCCACGTCGATGGTTGCCACGGGCTTCGAAAGAACAACACCGCGGGACCGACTACCAAGAGCAACAACTGCATCTCGGCGATGGCTCGAGGCTCACCGCTGAGAAACGTCAAACCCCAGAGCAATGCGAGACCCGTGACGCCGGGCACCAGGGCGCGCAGTCGCACTCGCCACGTCGATGCGCGCTCGCGTTCGAGCACCTGAGCGAGAGAGAACATCACGAGTACCGCCCACGGCAACATCGCGTACCCCTGGACGACGCCCACGTGCACGAGCTGACCGATCATCGCGCCGCTGTAGGCGTACACCAGACCCGCCGCGAGTGCCGCGAAGGTGCGAGCACCGTGCCAACGCACGAGCGCGAAGACACCCAGCGCCGCGGCGACGTAGACAGCGATCAGATTGAGCACCCAGGCCGCGATACCGGGCAACACGACGAACAAGAACGTGAGCGGAAAGAACGATCCCGCGTTCATCCCACCGAGCAGTGGCGTACCCGAGTCTGCGAGCGGGTTCAACAGTGGAAGATGACCACTCGCCAGTTGCTGTCCGGTGAGCACCCTGAGCGGGAAGTTCTGGATCAGGTTGTCCTGGGCTATCGCGGGATGCCCGAAGAGCGCAGGCAGCGCGAACACGATCGTCGGGAGCGCCACCATGAGCGCGACCGCTCGCCGGTCTCCTTGGGCGAGCGGTCGCCACCACTGGGTGACTGGAGGTGGCGAAGGCGACATCGCCCTACGCTACGAAAGAAAGAGAGGGCCGTGCCACACAGCCATTACGACTGCGTAGCACGGCCCCTACGAACTAGCGACGACGCGGTCGTGGGCTACGACGCCCACCACCATCACCGTCGGAGAATGATGGGCTACTGGGACCCAGGTCACCTATTTCGCCAGCCAATTCGGCTTCGAATGCGGCTTCGAACGAGGAACTCGTCTTGCTCGGCGCCCCTTCTCGCTCACCACGGTCACGGTCACCACGGTCGCGCTCACCACGCTCGCGACTTGGACGCTCTCGACTCGCGCGCTCGGGGCGGTCATTGCCCTCTCGCGGTGGTCGTTGACTACGTGGGGCGTCACTCTCATCGGATTCCATGCCGGCGTACTCGCCCGCGAGCGACAAGGAGACCTTGCCCTGCGGGTCGATGTCGTCGACCTTCACTTCGAGGGCCTGACCCAATTCGACAACGTCTTCCACCTGACCAATTCGCTTGCCACCGTTCAGTGGCGACATCTTGGAGATGTGCAAGAGACCGTCTCGTCCCGGCATGATGCTGATGAACGCACCGAATTTCGCGATGTTGACAACCCGGCCCTGGTACACCGCGCCGACTTCAGCGGTGGGGGGATCGAGGATGAGCGAAATACGTCGACGCGCCTCTTCGACCGCGCGGCCGTCCTTCGCACCAATCGTCACGGTACCAACGACGCCGTCGTCATCGACGGCGATGTCGGCACCCGTCTCCTGCTGGAGCGTGTTGATGACTTTGCCCTTCGGTCCAATGACCTCTCCGATCTTGTCGATCGGGATTTCCATCGAGACGATCTTTGGCGCAACTTCGGCCACGTGCTCACGCGGCTCGCTGATCGCACCCTTGATGACCTCGAGGATGTTGAGACGCGCAACCTTGGCCTGGTCAAGCGCCTTGGACAACACGTCAGCGGGTAGACCGTCAATCTTCGTGTCGAGCTGCAACGCAGTCACCGCGTCAGACGTACCGGCGACCTTGAAGTCCATGTCGCCAAACGCATCCTCGGCACCGAGGATGTCGGTCAGGGTGACGTACTTGCCCTCGTCGTAGACGAGACCCATCGCGATACCGGCGACCGGCGCCTTGATCGGGACACCAGCGGCCATGAGTGACAGCGTCGAACCGCAGACCGACGCCATTGAAGTCGAACCGTTGGACTGCATGACGTCAGAGACCACGCGCAGTGTGTAGGCGAAGTCTTGTTCGCTCGGCAACACCGGCACGAGGGCACGCTCGGCGAGCATGCCGTGGCCGACTTCTCGACGCTTTGGCGCACCGACGCGGCCCGTCTCGCCCACCGAGTAGGGAGGGAAGTTGTAGTGGTGCATGTAGCGACGGAATTCATCGGGGGTGATCGAGTCAATCTGTTGCTTCATGCGAGGCATGCCTAGCGTCGTGACGTTCACGACCTGGGTCTCGCCGCGCTGGAAGAGCGCCGAGCCGTGGGTCATCGGGAACAGGTCGATCTGGGCCGACAATGGTCGGATGTCGGTGACGCTGCGACCGTCGATGCGTACGCCTTCTTCGACGATGCGCTTACGCACGAGCTTCTTCGTGACCGACTTGATAGCGGCCTTGATCTCGCTCACGCGCTCGGGGAACTCAGTGGACAACTGCTCGACGATCGTCGCGGTCGCGGCGTTGAGCGCGTCATTGCGGGCGGTCTTGGTGGTGAAACTGTTGGCCTCGGCGAGGGCCGCGGTGCCAACTTCGTCCACGCGGGCGTACACGTCGTCCTGGTAGTCAAGGACGGGCTTGTAGTCGATCGTCTTGATGGGGCCGCGCGCCGCGACGAAGTCCTTCACCAGTTCGCGCTGGAGATTGATTGCTTCACGGATCCACAGCTTTGAGGCTTCGAGTCCCGCGGACAACACTTCCTCGCTGACCTTGGGAGCGCCGTCGGCGTACTTCTCGAAGGAACCTTCGGTGCCGCCCGCCTCGACCATCATGATTGCGATGTCGGTGTCCGAAGAGTCGCTCAGCGCTCGTCCGGCGACAACCAGTTCAAAAGTCGCCGCATCACCCTCGGCGAATGTGGGGTGCGGTGCCCATTCGCCGTCGGTGGTGTACGCCATGCGCACTGCACCGATGGGTCCATCGAAGGGGATGCCCGAGATCATCAACGCAGCCGAGGCGGCGTTGATGGCCAAGATGTCATGCGGGTTCTCCTGGTCGGCACTAAAGACCGTGCCAACGACCTGGACTTCGTTGCGGAATCCCTTGGGGAACGAGGGGCGAAGTGGTCGGTCGATCAGGCGACAGATCAGGACCGCTTGGTCCGAGATCTTGCCTTCACGGCGAAAGAACGCACCGGGGATCTTTCCCGCGGCGTAGGCGCGCTCTTCAATGTCCACGGTCAGTGGAAAAAAGTCGACGCCCTCGCGCACGTTTCGTGCGGCGGCGACGGTGGCGAGCAACATGGTGTCACCAATGCGAGCCAATACGGCTCCATCGGCGAGCTGGGCCAAATGGCCAGCTTCAAAGCTCAGGGTCTTGTCAGTGCCCGTTATGGGGCTACTTACGCGGATTGCGTCGGTCATGGAATTGCTCCTATTTAATTAGCAACACTCCGCCCGGATCCCAGTGGGCAACCCTCGCTCGTGCGAAGATTCTCCACTGGCCTCCGAGGCCTCGGATGTGTTGAACACGTCGACGGCGTCGACGTGCATGCTCGGCTAGCGACGAATGCCGAGACGGCCGATCAAAGCGCGATAGCGCTCGACATTGCCACGCTGCACATAATCGAGCAGACGGCGACGTTGACCAATGAGCTTCATCAGTCCACGGCGAGTGTGATGATCGCCCTTATGAACCTTGAGGTGCTCGGTGAGGTGCGAGATCCGGTCTGTCAAGATCGCGATCTGGACTTCGGGCGAGCCGGTGTCCGTTGCGTGAGCTTGAAAGTCCTTGATGATCTGCTGCTTCTCAGCCATAACGTATTTGCCTTATGAGTCGGGGGTCCCGTTGCGAGCCGCCCACTTGACGACCCACACGATCAGCGTCGCTGACCGAGGACCTATCTTATCAGGACGTAGCGCTCAGGCGTGAAATTCTCGAAAATTGCAGCACTTTGTTCGACGTCACGCTCGATCTGGGCGACCAATTCTGTCACACCGGCGAACACGAGCTCTCCGCGCAGGTGCTGAAGGAACGCGAGGTCTATCTCCTGGTCGTAGAGATCGCCCGCAAATCCTGGGATGTGGACCTCGACGAGCACCGATCCGTCGTCGTAGAACTGGGGCCTCGTGCCAACAGAGACCGCACCCGGCCACCACTTCGCGTCCTTGGTGCGTACGGCCCCCGCGTAGATGCCGAGTCCCGGCAGGATCTGTCGCGACTGCACCTTCAGATTCGCGGTCGGGTAGCCGAGTTCACGGCCTCGTGCGTCTCCGTGCACGACGGTGGCGCGCAAGGTGAAGGGACGCCCGAGCGTCTGGGTCGCCCTCTCGAGGTCCGAGGCTTGGAGGAACTGTCGCACCGAGGTCGAACTCCACCGATGCGCGTCACCGAAGATCGGCGCGGGCTGGACGTCGAATCCTCGTCGTGCGCCTTCACGCGCCAAGAACTCGACGTCACCTTCTCGGTTGTGGCCGAAGTGGAAGTCCTCACCCACCACGATGTGACGGACCTTCAACTCCGCGACGAGTACGCGTTCAACGAAGGACGCCGCGCTTTCGCGCGCGAGCTGTTCATCGAAGTCGAGAATGCGCACCTGCTCGATGCCGAGCCGCTGCAAACCCTCGAGACGCTGGGCGATGGTGGCGATCTGCAGGGGGGCCCGCTCGGGGGCCAGGATGGTGGCGGGGTGCGGATCGAAGGTCACGACCGTCGAGCGCACGCGGTGGCGCGACGCGAGTCGCGTCAGGCGCTCGAGGACCTTCTGGTGGCCGAGGTGCAGACCGTCAAAGACACCTATGGCGACCGCACTCGACTCACCGGACGCCTGGGACGCTTCACGCACGATTCTCACGACACTCAACCTAACTGGGAACCGGGTTCGACTGGCAGCACGAGCTCGGGCTTCCACGCTTCGTCTCGCGCGCGCAGTATCGCCACCAACACCCCTCGCCCGTCGACGGCGGCGATCTCATTCGCGGCGTAAACGTGTTCGAGTTCAATGCGTTGGCCCATGCGAATACGACGCTCTTGATCAACACTGAGTTGCACCCGCTCGAGGTCCTCTACGAACGAAAGTGGTGCCGAGACGACACGTTCTCCCTGCTGTACGGCGCGCTCAAGTCGCTCCAGGTCAAAAGCGTCTTGCACGTGATGCTTACCGCTCGAGACGCGACGAAGCGCGCTGAGGTGACCAACGGTGCCAAGACGCTGGGCGAAGTCGCTCAGCAGCACACGAACGTACGTTCCCGTCGTGCATTCGACGTCGAATTCCCAGAGCGTCTCGTCCTCGCTCGCGCGAACCTCGAAGGTATGGATGGTGATCGCGCGCGGCTCTCGTTCGACTTCAACGCCCTGGCGCGCGAGCACGTGCAGGCGCTGACCCGCGACCTTGAGGGCTGAGACCATCGGTGGCGTCTGCAGCTGAGGACCCAGCATGTCGTGGGCGACGAGTGTCGCGTGCTCGGCGTCGAGGGAAGGCACGGGCATCTCCAGGGTGACCGCGCCGTCGGCGTCGAGGGAATCCGTGTGGACCCCGAGGCGCACAGTCCCGGTGTAGCGCTTTCGCTCCCCCTGGGCGAAGCGCAACAGCCTCGTCGAGGGCCCGAGCGCTAACACCAACAGGCCCGTTGCCATCGGGTCGAGGGTGCCCGCATGACCTACGCGACGCTCCCCCATGATCTTTCGAACGCGAGCGACGACGTCGTGGCTCGTGAGGCCTTGTGGCTTGTCGACCAGGATGAGGCCGTTACTGGTCGTCATGGTGTTGGCGACGAATGATGTCCTCGACCGCCGTGCCACTCGCCACCGCCGGATCGGCCATGAACGACAGCTTGGGTGTGCGCTTCAAACGTGTTTGGGCGTTCACCGCGGCTTGAATCTGGGCACGACGCTCCTCGAGCGCGACGCGTGCCTCGCTACTGAGTGAATCGAAGTAGACCATGGCTTGACGCATGTCGGGCGTCGTCTCGACACCGGTCACCGTGAGCAATCCAATCTGCTCATCGACGTCGGAGATTCGAAGCAACTCGTCCGAGATCACTTCACGCAAGATCTGGTTGACTCTCGCCGATCGCGGATACGGGTGGCGTCCACCGCTCGAGTGGGCCACGACTACGCCGTTCGAGGAATCACGCGCTCTTCGAATGTCTCGATGATGTCGCCGTCTTTCAGGTCCTGGTAGTCAGAAAGTCCTATGCCGCATTCGAAGCCTGCTTGCACTTCGCGCGCGTCGTCCTTGAAGCGACGAAGCGACGTGATCGAACCCTTCCAGATGATGGTGCCCTCTCGAAGGAAACGGACCTTGGAACCTCGTGTGATCACTCCGTCGAGCACGAAGCAACCAGCGATCGCGCCGATCTTGGGGACGCGGAACACCTCTCGCACCTCGGCTTCGCCCGTCACGACTTCTTCGTAGACCGGCGACAACAGTCCCAACATGGCCGATTCGATCTCTTCGATGAGCTTGTAGATGATCTCGTAGGTACGGATCTCGACCGCTTCGACTTCCGCGAGCTCACGGCTCCTGCGGTCGGGGCGAACGTTGAAGCCGATGATCGTCGCACTCGAGGCCTTCGCGAGCTGCACGTCGTTCTCCGTGATTCCACCAACCCCGCGATGCACGATGACGAGCTTGACGTCGTCGCGCTCGAGCTTTCGAAGTGATTCGGTGCACGCTTCGAGCGAACCTTGAACGTCGGCCTTGAGCACGATGTTGAGCGTCGCCGTCTCGCCGCGCTGAATCTGCTCGAAGAGGTCCTCGAGACGAGCGCCACTGGTCGAGCTGACGGGCTGGTGTCCGATGAGACGAGCACGCTGGGCGCGCGCTTCGGCGAGCGAACGCGCGTGCGCGAGGTCGTGGGCGACACGCATCTCGTCACCCGCGAAAGGTGGCTCGCTGAAGCCGAGGATCTGCACGGGCGTTGAGGGGCCGGCCGTCTTGATTGACTTGCCCTGGTCGTTGATGAGCGCTTTCACCTTGCCGTACGCAGCGCCGGCGACCACCGGATCGCCCACCGACAGCAGGCCCTTTTGCACCATCACCGTGGCCACCGGACCGCGGCCGACCTCGAGGTTCGCCTCGAGCACCGTGCCAACGGCTCGACCGGTCGGACGCGCCGAGAGTTCGCCGATCTCAGCGACGAGCAGCACCTGCTCCAGTAGTTCATCGATGCCGAGTCCCTGCAGGGCTGAGATCTCGACACAGATCGTGTCCCCACCCCACTTCTCGGGCACGAGACCGTGCTCACTGATCTGTTGGAGCACGCGATCGGGGTTCGCGTCCTCCTTGTCCATCTTGTTCACGGCCACGATAAGTGGGACTTCAGCCAACTTCGCGTGGTTGATCGCTTCGATCGTCTGGGGCATGACGCCGTCGTCGGCCGCCACCACCAAGATCACGATGTCGGTCACCTTGGCCCCACGCGCGCGCATGGCGGTGAAGGCCTCGTGACCCGGCGTGTCGAGGAAGGCAATGGGCTTGCCCTTCCACACGACTCGGTACGCACCGATGTGCTGGGTGATGCCACCCGCCTCACCCGCGACGACATTGGTCTTTCGAATCTTGTCGAGGAGCATGGTCTTGCCGTGGTCGACGTGACCCATCACCGTGACGACGGGTGGGCGAGGCACGGCGGGGACCTCATCGTCCTCGTCGTCCTCGTCAAAGAATTTCGCGAGCAGGGCCGCTTCTTGTTGTTCGCCCGGGTCCACCAGACGCACCGACGCACCGACTTCAGCGGCGTACAACTCGATCATGTCGTCGCTCAGCCCCTGCACCGCGGTGACGATCTCACCTTGCAAGAAGAGAAAGCGGATGATGTCGGCCGCACTTCGATTGAGCTTGGGTCCGACGTCTTTCGCCGTCGAGCCGCGCTCGATGATGATCTCACCGTCGGGAACTGGCGCGCTACTGGGCTGCCAGGTCGTCATCTGGGTGGGCTCGAGCTCCTCCACGTTACGACGACGACGACGCGTTGTCTTACGCTGCGAACCGCGCGGGCCACCCGTGCCGCGTGCGCCGGGCCCGGGGCGACCCGCACCAGCGGGCGCACCCGTCGTGGGTCCACCAGTTCGTGGTCCTCCAAAACCGGTGCTCGATCCTCCGGGACGTGACGGGCCGCCGGTGCGCGGTGGCCCCGAGGCGGGACGTGCACCCATTGGTCGTGATCCTGGGCCGCCCGGAGCACGACTGGTCGATCCCGGCACGGGTCGACGCGCGCCTGGCGGTGGCGGAATTGGTCGTCCGGTGGCACTGAGTGGACGACCCGGCGGTGGCGGAATCGGTCGTCCGGTGGCGCTGAGCGGCGGGCGCATGGGCGCAGCGCCCTCACCCGCGTCGCCGGTCGGACGTTGCGTTGGTCGAATTGTCGTTGGGCCGTCGGGCGAGACCGTACGTGTTGGAGTCGGCTTTGGCGCAACGGCTCGACTGCGTACGACCTTCGGTCCTGAATCAATGGGTGCCTCGCTCGCAGCGGCACTCTCGGTGACGGTGGGCGCTTCGCTCGCAGGCGCTGGCGCGCTTGGCGCGCTCACACTCACGGTTGCGGCGACGCTCGAAGGCTGCTCACCCTTCTCTTCGATTGGTGGCGCACTCTCACTCGGCGCGCGGGTTGCTCGTGTCGCGGGCGCCTTGGTGGCCTTGGTCGCTTTGGCGGCTTTCGTCGCCTCTTCGGGCTGGACTTCTCGTCGCAGTCCGTCGGCGTCGGCGCGTCGGCGAATCCGGTCCGCCTGGGCGTCTT